>CAMZHP010000051.1 GCA_947306845.1 uncultured Prevotellaceae bacterium | reverse complement strand
ACACACAAACACAACACCAATCTCTACAAATATAAACAAGATGTCGTGTTTTTGATAGATGGTTTGTTGTAAAACGCAAAATTACTAATTTTTCTCAAAAAAGGGAAAAATATGATGGCAAATTTTCCCGTTCCATAAAAAAAGTATATCTTCGCGCTATAATCATCAATCAACACACCATTCGCATTATGAAACAATATTTCATCGCATTCTTCACATTCCTTACAATGACCATCAATGCCAGTGCGCTTTCTTTCGACGAGGCACGGCATGAGGCTCTTTACCTCACCGACAAGATGGCATACGAACTGATGCTTTCCATAGAACAGATGGAGGCAGTGTATGAGATCAATCTTGACTATCTGCTCAATGTCAACCGAGGCAGCGACCTGTACGGTATTTTCTGGGAGCGCCGCAACATGGACTTGCAGTATGTGCTGAGCCCCTATCAGTTCCAGGCTTATCTCACTGCCAATTATTTCTACAGACCGCTCAATTGGATCAGGGGCGCCTGGCGCTTGTCCATATATGGCAGGTATACCGACCCACATTTGTTCTATTTCGCCAGGCCGAGAAGTTGGGTGTCATTCAGGGGTGGTCGCAATGTGGGAACAAGAAGTTTCTACATGGGGCGCAATTATTTCGCTCCTTCCAATGGTGGAAGGCCAGGCAACGGACATATTCCTGGAGCAAATCCACGAAATGGTCATCGGCCAGGTCAGGGCAACTACAATCCCAACAACGGTTATCATCCCGGACAGGGCAACTACAACCCCAACAGCAGGTACCGTCCGGGACAAGGCAATTCCAACAATGGTTATCGTCCGGGTCAAGGTACTCCACAGCGGCCACAACAGGGACAGGGCAATTCTCAAAGACCTCAGCAGGGGCCAACTCCCGGACAGGGACGTAGAGTCTTCCGCAATTAATCATTCTTTGTTCGTGAATTAATGACAGAACTACAGAAAATGACTTTTGCACCCCTGCTGATGATGGCTTTTTCCGTCATCTTGGGGTGCAACAATTATGAGAAAGCCAAGACCGATATGCAGCACGACCTCAATCAGGCCCTGCGCATGATGGTGATGGATGCCGGCCAGCGACAAGCACTAGTCGATTCAGTTTCTACACTTCAGGGAGATGCGGTGCTGACCTTAGGTCAGGCACAGGATATGCTCTGTCGGCAACTCACCATCGCGTCTCTGAAAGATACTTCGCATGTCTCTCTTTGTTTGGTCAGAAACGGAAGTCATGAACCGTTCTGTGAGCGTGCCAAGCTCAGCAGCGACACTTTGCTCTGCGTTCCATCCCGTGCGGGCATAGGCGATTTGACCATTGCCATCAAGGCTTTTGCCAATCCTTCTTGGTGGTCGGTGATGAGGCATTCCCAACAGCGCCTTCCGCTCGTATGTTTTATGATGAGCTTGCTAGGATTGATGGTATTGGCCTTCAGAATGAATATGGGTGTGGAACCAGTGGCTGTTGAACCTGATCAATTGTCGCTGCCTGCCATGCGCCTGACTCCCATGCAGGAACAGCTGATGAACTTGTTTGCCACTGCTCCCAGCCATATCCTCTCCAAAGAGACGATTTGTGCGGAGTTATGGCCCAAGAAAGACAGGCCAGAAGACACTCTTTACACCTTTATCAGCCGTTTGAAAGCCTCTATCCATCAACAGTCGGACTTGGATATCGTCAACAATAGAGGAAAGGAATATCAATTGATATCAAAAACGCAAAACACCGATAACCAGTAATTGCCATATAATTGCCATGTAATTTCCCATTAACCTTTTATTCTCTGTATCTCTGTATCTCTGTGTTGAAAATCTCTTGAAAACTTGAATTAGGTCATTCAAACACGATTGTAAGACAATTGTAAGACAGTTGTAAGTGTCTGTTTTCTTGGAAATCAACGGTCGGTCGCTACCTTTGCCGGAAAAATTCCGATATGATGCGACAAAACGTTTTTTCCCGTACAGACACCCTCTTGGGCTGGTTTGTGTTTCTGACCGCGGCTACTGTCTATGTCCTGACCATCGAGCCGTCAGCCAGCCTATGGGATTGCCCAGAGTTCATTACAGCTGGTTATAAACTGGAAATAGGTCATCCTCCAGGGGCTCCTTTCTATATGCTGACGGCCAACTTGTTTGCCCAATTGGCTGACAGCCCCTCCCAGGTGGCGAGGATGGTCAACATGTTGTCGGCATTGCTTAGTGCAGGCTGCATCCTTTTCCTTTTCTGGACCATCACCCATCTGTCTCGGCGGCTGATAGCTCCAGACAACAGGTTTGACTGGCCACGGGTCATTCTCATAGAGGGATGTGGCGTGATTGGTACCTTGGCTTATACCTTCAGCGACACCTTCTGGTTTTCGGCAGTCGAGGCGGAGGTCTATGCCTATTCGAGTTTTCTCACCGCCCTGGTCTTTTGGCTCATCCTGAAATGGGAAGAGCAGGCTGATGATCCGCAGAGTGATCGTTGGATTGTGCTCATTGCGTATATTGTCGGACTGTCGGTTGGGGTCCATCTGCTCAATCTCTTGTGTATCCCGGCCATGGCTCTTGTTGTCTGTTTCAGAAAATGCAAGAAGATCACATGGTGGAAAATCATCAAGGCATTGGCTGCAGGAGGCTCGTTGTTACTGGCGATTTTATATGGTCTCATCCCAGGTGTCATCTGGCTAGGAGGAATGGCAGAATTGCTTTTCGTCAATGTCATGGGCTTGCCTCAGCATACAGGTCTCATCAGTTCGTTTATCCTTATCATCGTGGTGCTGGCGGCCTTGCAGGCGATGGTGGGGAACAGAGTGCTGAGAACAAGTCTCCTCTCTACAATGATGCTGCTGGTCGGAATCAGTTGCTATGCAGTCATCCTGATCAGGTCTGCTGCCCATCCTCCAATGGATGAGAACTCCCCCGACAATGTGTTTTCCCTGAGCAGGTATATGAGCCGTGAGCAATATGGAGATACTCCGTTGCTCAAAGGCCCTGCCTATTGCAGTGAGGTTGCTTATCAGCCTAAGGGCGAATATTTGGTAGCGAAAGAGAAGCCAACCAGTGCCATCCGGCATTTTCAGAACGACAGCCTTGGTGGACGGTATGTGACATTGGGACATCACTCAAAACTCATTTACAAAGACAATATGTGGTTTCCACGTATGCATTCCTTCCAGCCTCAGCATGTGAGAGCCTATGAGGAATGGATGGGCGGGGTGGAGAAAAAAGGCAACCTGCCTACGACAAGAGACAATCTCCGCTTTTTTCTGTCCTATCAGTGTGGCTTCATGTATTGGCGATACTTTCTTTGGAATTTCGTGGGGAGGCAAAACAATATTCAGGGAAATGGTGAGGTAGAGCATGGTAACTGGATTACGGGAATCAAACCCGTCGATGATATCTTACTCGGTTGCGATACCCGCCTTCTGCCTTCCGACCTCCGCAACAATAAAGGAAGAAATGTCTATTATGCCCTTCCGCTTTTGCTCGGACTACTGGGCATGGGATGGCAATTAAGATGTGGGAAGGCGGGAAAGAGACAATGGGGCGTAGTTGCTGTTCTCTTTCTCATGACAGGATTGGCTATCGTCGTTTATCTCAACCAACCACCATTGCCACCACGTGAGCGCGACTATGTCTATGCCGGTTCATTCTATGCCTTTTCCATCTGGATTGGCATGGGCGTTGCTGCTGTTGCCAGTCTGCTGGGTAGATGCATCAAGCTTCGGGCATGGAGTGTCTCGACTGCTGTCATTCTCTGCGGGGTGGTTCCCCTGCAGATGGTCAGCCAAACCTGGGACGACCACGATAGGTCGGGCCGGTACGCATGCCGTGATTTCGGTCACAACTATTTGGAGAGCATGCAGCGGGATGGTCATCCCATCATCCTCACAAATGGCGACAACGATACTTTCCCACTTTGGTATAACCATGAGGTGGAGGGGGTGAGAACCGACACCCGAGACTGCAACTTGCAATATGTCAATACGGATTGGTATATCGACCAGATGAAACGACCTGCCTATGACTCTCCTCCATTGCCTTTCCATTGGGATAGAAAAGACTATCAGGAGGGTACCAACGAGTATGTGCAGGTGCGTCCAGAACTGAAAGAGCAGGTGATGGAACTCTACAAGGACAATCCAGAGGAGATGAGGAAGACCCTGGGAGAAAAGCCATTCGAACTGAGAAATGTCATCAGACATTGGGTGCTGAGTGATGATCCGCTACGTCATTGCATACCGACAGACAGTGTCACGGTCACCTCCGATGAAGGACAGATGATCATCTCGCTGAAAAACATGCGGGGGGTATACAAGAAAGACTTGTTCGTGCTCGACCTGCTGGCGCACACTGACTGGAAACGGCCCATCTATACTTCCATCAGCCTCGGACCCGATGAGGTGCCTTACCTCAGCGATCATCTGGTGCTCGAAGGACTGGCCTACCGTGTCGTCCCTGATTCCGAAGGAACAAAGGTGGATGTGGAGAGAATGTATGAGAATGTGATGAAACGGTTCCGTTATGGCGGGCTCAACCGAAAAGGCATCTATGTGGATGAGGATGTGATGCACATGGCACGCACCCACCAGTATGTGATGGCCATCCTCATCGATTCGCTGTTGGCAAAAGGCGATAACCAAAGGGCTCTTGCTGTTGTCGGAAAGTGGCAGAAAGAACTGCCTTCATACAACATCCCCTACACCGATGCTGCCCTGTCGATGGCAAAATGCTATTATGAGAACGGCAATACTCGTCAGGGTGACGAGATTGTTGCCGATTTGCTGCAAAGAAGTGATGAATGGCTCAGATGGACTGAAAGCATCAAGCCCTCACGCAAAGGCGGATCTTTGGCTTCTGTCAACTCTTGGCTGCGAACCATGCAACAGGCTCTTAACTTGGCTGCACAGTATCGCAGAGATATACTGATCGAAAACTATTATCCACTATTTCAACGATATGCAAACCAATAACAACCCAACTGATCGCAAACCATATCTGTGGCATCGTGCCAATTATCTGGTGTTCGTGCTCTCATCCATCATGATCATCTCAGGATTCATCCTGATGACCGGAGAATCTACCTCTGAAGAGGCCTTTTGCCAAGATGTGTTTTCCTGGCGACGCATCGTGCTCGCTCCTATTTTATGCCTTGCTGGGTATCTGTTCATGATGGTGGGTATCATCGTGAGGAAGAAATAAAAAAAGTGCTATTTTGTTTTGCATTGTGCTCGGTTTGCAGTAACTTTGCACCATATTTTAAGGTAAAAGAGGTTTTACAGCATCAAATCTTATTTTATTATATCATCAATTATGGAAAAAAGCGCATTGCAGCAGGCCCGGGCAGCCTATAAGCCCAAATTGCCGAAGGCTCTGCAGGGAGCCGTCAAAGTGAAGGAGGGTGCTCCCACTCAGAGTGTAGACAACCAAGAGGAAATACAGAAACTCTTCCCCAACACTTATGGCATGCCACTCGTAGAGTTCGTACCGGGCGAAGTGACAGAAAGCAAGAAAATGAATGTTGGCATCATCCTCAGCGGTGGACAGGCTCCCGGCGGACACAATGTCATCTGCGGACTCTTTGATACCGTCAAGAAACTCAACCCCGAGAACAAACTCTATGGATTCCTTATGGGACCTGGTGGTCTTGTTGACCATAATTATATGGAGCTCACTGCCGACATCATTGACGATTATCGCAATACAGGCGGTTTCGACATGATTGCCAGCGGTCGCACAAAACTCGAGGAGGTGGACCAGTTTGAGAAGGGTTACGAGATTATCAAACAGCTCGATATCCAGGCCATCGTCATTATCGGTGGTGATGACTCCAACACCAACGCATGTGTACTTGCAGAGTATTATGCCGCTAAGAAATATGGCGTGCAGGTCATCGGATGCCCCAAGACGATTGACGGCGATCTCAAAAACGACCAGATTGAGACCAGCTTTGGCTTCGACACCGCCACCAAAACCTATGCTGAGCTCATCGGCAACATCGAGCGCGACTGCAACTCGGCCCGCAAATATTGGCACTTTATCAAACTCATGGGACGTTCGGCTAGCCATATCGCCCTGGAATGTGCTTTGCAATGCCAACCCAACCTCTGCGTCATTTCAGAAGAGGTGGAGGCTAAAGATCAGACACTCAATGATATCGTGGAGCAGATCTGCAATGCTGTCGTAGCACGTGCAGAGAAGAACCTCAACTATGGTGTGGTGCTTGTGCCGGAGGGACTCATCGAGTTCATTCCTGCCATCGGACGCCTCATCGAGGAACTCAACGACCTGCTTGCAGCACATGGTTCGGAATACAAAGACCTCGAGCCCGAGGCACAGCGTGAATACATCCTTGCTCATCTCAGCAAGGAGAACGCCGCTACCTTTGAGACACTGCCTGAGAGCGTGGCTCACCAGCTCTCACTCGACAGGGATCCTCACGGCAATGTGCAGGTGTCGCTGATTGAGACCGAAAAGCTCTTGTCGGAGATGTGTGAGGCCAAGCTCGCCAAATGGGCTAAGGAAGGCAAATACAACGGTAAGTTCGCTACCTTGCATCATTTCTTCGGCTATGAGGGACGTTGCGCCGCTCCGTCCAACTACGATGCCGACTATTGCTATGCTCTCGGTAGCAGCGCAGCCCATCTCATCGCCAATGGCAAGACGGGCTACATGGCCATCGTGAAGAACACCACCGCTCCCAACGATGAGTGGAAGGCTGGCGGTGTGCCCATCACCATGATGATGAACATGGAGCGCCGCAACGGTAAGATGAAGCCGGTGATCCGCAAGGCACTCGTGGAACTCGACGGCAAACCATTCCAGACTTTCGCCGCTATGCGTGATAAGTGGGCAGTGGATACTTGCTTCGTCTATCCTGGTCCTATCCAGTACTGGGGACCGAGCGAGGTTTGCGACAAGACAACCATCACTCTGGCCCTCGAGAAGGCATAATCATCAGGACAATATCAGAGGAGGGAAGTCAGCAGGGCATGTCCCGTTGGCTTCCCTCATTCTTATAAATTGGTAGAGACGCAATGATCGCATTCGTCACGACATGCAAGTCATTTGCCTATACTCTTATACTCCTATACTCCTATTCTCCTATTCTCCTATACTCCTATTCTCCTAACCTCCTAATCCCCCTCGAGTGCCCCTAAGGAAAAAGAAACAGCCAAACATCAAGCAAGACGCCAAGAAGCAAGGCGGTTCGCTCTTGTCTTACCTGCATCGTACCCCCGTCATGGTGTGGTGGGGGTGTGGATTATTGCTGGCTGTGGTTTATTCCTTGGTGATGTACAACAACTTTGTAGAACCTATCAGTTTCCGGTGGAGGGCACTTTATGGCGACCCCAATTATCCAAAGGGGTATGAGATTCATGGCATTGACATCAGCCACCATCAAGGAGAAATCGACTGGACCAAACTGGGCAACGCCATGATCGACCGCACTTATGTCAGGTTTGTCATGATCAAGGCAACAGAAGGGGCAGATTATATCGACGACTGTTTTGAGCGCAATTTCCAGATGGCAAAGGCAACGGGATTCATACGCGGTGCCTATCATTATTGGAGTGCGCTGTCCACAGCTCGGGAGCAGGCGTCTTTTTTCCTCAACAATGTGGAACTCAAACCCGGAGACCTTCCGCCAGTGTTGGATGTGGAAATCAAACCGGATAATATGTCGGACGAGGACTTCCAAATGGAAATTCTGGCTTGGCTGCATATCGTGGAGGACAGGTATCACGCCAAACCCATTATTTACACCTATTATAAATTTAAGGAGAAATACCTCAGCGATGAGAGGTTTGACGACTATCCCTATTGGATCGCTCACTACTATGTGTCCAAAGTAGAGTATAAGGGAAAGTGGAAATTCTGGCAACACACGGATGTGGGAAGGTTGCCAGGCATCAAAGGGTATGTTGACCTTGATATCTATAATGGAAGCCACTATGACCTCGAACGGCTCACTCTCAGTGAGGAGAATTTCGAGGAAACCGAAATCCCTGTCGCTGATAGCAGTTATGTCGAGACAAATGACAGCGATACCCAGTCGCCAGTCGAGGTTTTTGACTGAAAGGTGAGTCCCAGACGGTCGGCCTCCGCTATAAGCGCAGCTGCATCGCTCTCGTAAAAACCGCTAAGCATCAATATCCCGCCAACGGCAAGCACCTCGCACATCGTCGACATGTCGGCCAGCAAAATATTGCGGTTGATGTTGGCCATCACGATATCGAACACCCCGCTGATATGTGAAAGCACATGCACATCGCCTGTCAGCACCTCTATGTTGTCCGCTTCGTTGAGCCGGGCATTATGTTGTGTGTTGTCCACACTCCATTCATCAATGTCGTATGCCACCACACGGGCCGCACCTGCTTTGGATGCGGCAATGGAAAGGATGCCAGTGCCGCAGCCACAGTCGAGCACACGTTTGCCATGGAGGTCCATGTGCAACAGACGGGAAACCATCATTTGGGTGGTCTCATGGGTACCAGTGCCAAAGGCCATCTTGGCGTCAATCACTATTTCAGTCTGTCCTTCCCCGATGCTTACTGGATGTTTCGTGTCGTGGATGATACAGAGATTGTCAATGACTATCGGCTCAAACCCTTCTTCTTCCCAAACGGCGTTCCAGTCGCGGTATTCAGCCTTCTCCAAGTCGTAACTGACATGAATGCCGGGAATGGGAAACTCGGCAAGTTGGCCATCGAGCAACTCACGGTGCAACAGGTCTTCCTGCACGTAACCGGTGAGCACGTCATCTTCTTCGCTGAAACTTTCAAAGCCTGCCTCTGAGGCAAGGCCCGACACGATGTCACGGGCAGTGGCCATCAACTCTGGCGTGATGTTCGTTCCATTGATGTGGAAAGTGGCTTGCAGATATTTCATTTGAGTTTAAAAGTTCAAAAGTTTAAAAGTTTAAAGTTCAAAAGTTTAGAAGTTTAAATGTTTTGGAGTTCAATAGTTTAGGAGTATAGAAGTTTAGACCTCCCTATATTTTCACCGCCTTCAAACAGGGGTAATCATAATTCTTAATTCTTAATTCCTAATTCTTAATCCAAATAATTTTTCTGCAAATTTATAAAAAATAGGGAAAAACCTACCCCGTTTTAGGGTTTTTCCGTATTTTTGCATCAAAAGTCGTTGTATTTTTGCACCGTAAGAAAACAATTAAATCAGACGCGATATGAAAAAGTTGATGATCTTAGCAATGGTGATGGTTTTCCTGCCTATGACAACCCTCGCTCAGGATGACATGTATTATGTCCCAAAGAAGGGTGAAAAGAAAGTCGTGACAGTCAAGCACAACCCGCCAAAGATAGGGCGTGATGTGAATCTGGATGAGTACAACAGACGATTCCGTAGCTCTTATGATATCATAGGAAAGGATTCCCTGGGCAATGATATCATCGAGTTCACAACTGGTCCGGCAGATCAAGACACCATCTTTGTTTACAAAGGTGATGACGATGACTTCCGCTACAGCGCACGAATGGGGTTGTATGATGGCTATGCCGGATGGTACAATCCATGGCTCTATCCCTACCGTTCTTATTACTACGGATTCTATGATCCCTTCTATCATGGTTGGTATCCCTGGGATCCTTGGTACTGGGATTACACATACTACTGGGGATGGTCTCCCTGGCACTTCGGATATCTGGGTTGGCCCTACTATAACTACTATGGCTATTATGGTTATCCCTACGGTTATTATGGTGGTGGCTCTGTGATTTACGAACGCGGTGGCAATCTTGCCAAAACCAGTCCGAGCGCTCCCACAAGGAGCAACTATTCTGCAGGATACACAGCCACCAGCCATGGAGCTTTCGGAGGACGTGCTATAAGCAGGGGCACTTTTGCCAACAATGTGGGATCTGGTAGCAGCACAGGCTCTCGTAGCTCTTACTCCAATTCGGGTGCAAGGGTCAGCAGCTTGGGTGGCGGTAGCCGTACCATGGGTGGTGGCAGTCGTTCTTACGGCTCAAATACGAGTACACCAACTTATGGCACCCAAAGAAGCTACAGCAGTTCTGCTCCTTCCTACAGCGGACCTTCTTACAGCGGATCTTCATCGTCAGGCGGTTCTTATAGCGGCAGCAGCGGTGGCGGCGGTGGCAGCCGTTCTGGTGGTGGCTCCTTTGGCGGCGGTGGCAGCCGTTCTGGTGGCTCCTTCGGTGGAGGAGGTCGTGGCAGATAATTTCATGTTCTACTTTTCAACTGTTTAACATATTCAAAAATACGACGATTATGAAAATCAAATATATTTTGATGGCAGTGGCACTGCTGTCCGCAGGACAGGCTGCTGCTCAGGAGACTTACGAGAATGCAAAAATAGCAGGAGAGGATCTCAACGGTACAGCCCGCTACGTGGGAATGGGCGGTGCACTCGATGCGCTCGGTGCTGACATCTCCACCATAGGCTCCAATCCTGCCGGTGTCGGACGGTTCCGCAAAAGCAAGATAGAAGGTACCCTGGGTGTAGTTTCTCAGGGCGGTGCTGCCGAGTATCCTCATGGTGACGCCACCAAAGTAAGCTTCGACCAGCTGGGATTCGTGTGGACTTCCAAGTCTATTGACGGCGGTTCCTTCCTCAATTTCGCTGTCAATTACCATAAGAGTCGCAATTTCAATTTCATCCTCTCCGCGGACGACCAGTTCGGGAAGTCTTCTCCTGAAGGCACATATGCATCTCAGAACAAATTGACGTACATGAAGTTGAACAACGGCCTGATTTGTCCGATTGATGGTGAGGGTAGGATTTATATGGAGGATTCCTATATCTCCAGCAATCAGCTCGATGATATTTATGTGAAAAACCTCCTGTATGCAGCAGGCGACGGCGAACGCTATTTTTATGAAGCTAGCGGCTATGATTTCGACCGCGCCCATAAGGGCTATATCGGAGAATATGATTTCAATATCAGCGGTAACATCAACGACCGTGTGTACCTGGGCGTAACGATGGGTGTGCACGACGTACATTATCAGCATATTGGAGATTACACAGAGGCCATCCTGCCCAATCCCGAAGAAATCACCAAACTCAATGTTTATGATGAGCGCAAAATCACCGGACAGGGTGTGGATGTCAAACTGGGCGCCATCGTCCGTCCTGTGGAATATGCTCCGCTGCTTCTCGGTGCCTATGTCCATACTCCGACATGGTATGACCTCACTACCTCCAACTATACGGAAATCAGCGACGGTAATAATACGGTGTGGGCTGAAGACTCTTACGATTATAAAATCTATACTCCTTGGAAGTTCGGCTTGAATGCTGGCTACACCGTGGGCAATAAACTGGCTCTGGGTGCAGGCTTCGAGTATGCCGACTACGGCCACATCAGGACTCGCATCAACGACGGTGGCAATTATAGCTTCTACGATTACTATGAATCGAGCCATAATGATGAGAATATGAATGCACACACAAAGATGACACTCAAGGGAGTGAGCACCATCAAAGTGGGTGCCGAGCTGAAGGTGCTTCCCGAAATCGCCCTGCGTGCCGGATACAACTTTTCTACAGCGATGTATAATAAGGATGGTTTCAAGGATGGAACCATTGGCTCCAACGGCTCTTATATCTCTTCTGCTACCGACTTCACCAACTGGAAGGATACCAACCGCCTGACTTTAGGTTTTGGCTACAACACTGGCAATTTCAGCCTGGATCTCGCTTATCAGTACAGCATCGTCAAGGGTGACTTCTGTCCGTTCATGAGTTATAGAGACAATAAGTACTACGATTTTGACAACATTGCCAATTTCGTAGAAGTAAACAACAAACGCCATCAGGTGCTGTGCACACTTGGCTACACCTTCTGATAAAAGATTAGTTTTACTGTAATAAGTATTGCATCGTATGATATAAAATGGGGCTTGTCATGAGACAAGCCCCATTGATTTTGTTGCAGGTTCTGACTCGATTCTCTCGTCAGTCCTCATAATCATCAGAAATGCTCTCCGCCTCAAAATTGAGGTCCTCAGGGTCTGTGTCAAACGTTGTGCGGTAGCTCTCTTCTGTCAGCTTGTCCTCGTCGAACACATCCTCTTCGTCAGGCATATTGTAGTTGTCTTCTTCCAACGGGAGATCTTCGTCGTCGTCATCCTCGCGGTCGATGTCTGATTCTTCCTCATCCTCGTCAAATTGGATGTGGGGACGTTCTACCTCGGGTTTCGCCTTGGCGAAGATGGCCTCCACCCACATGCCTTTGGTTATCTCCAGCACCTCAAATCCATCAGCTACTTTCTTCTCATACATGCCGCCGGGCTTGTGCAGACGGTCCTTGGGAAGCGTGGTGGTGCTGATGTCAAAACCGTTCTCGATGATATCCTGAATGCTCTGTGAGAGACTGTCCCAACCGCCTCCGAAATTGCGGTCAATCACTTCAAGCAATTTCGTGGTGGAGATATGACGGATGTTCTCGTATGTCAGGTCGGTCACACGGAGGATAGGGCGTTTTTTGATGGCAAACTTGGTCTTTGTGTTGTCGTCCATCTTCAGCATACCTACTTTGAAACCGCGTGACTCATATTTCTTTACCACTTCGGGCTGGTCAACCTTCACCTCGTCCACATCAAAGGCGCTCTTGATGATGTCGAGGTAATGGCGCACATATTCTTTCATGTCCGCATCTTTTTCTGCA
Source organism: uncultured Prevotellaceae bacterium (assembly GCA_947306845.1). Next base: position 1,684 of record CAMZHP010000051.1, on the reverse strand, counting down.
GCCTCCCATAGGCGGAAAATGTCATTCTCCTGCAGATCCCAGATGTTGCTCTTGTTGAGCGTCTTCAAGGTAAGGGCTTTCTTCTCTTTTTTCATACTATTCTGTTAGTGAATGAATTCTGATATTTTGTCTCTGTCATCGAGAACCGGGAATTTGGTGCGGAAGGCACGCAACTCCTCAATGTCGATGTCGGCGGTTACTGCCGAAGCCTCATGGTCTGGGCACTGGGCGATGACTCGCCCCTTGGCATCTACCACCATGCTGCCTCCCTGATAGGTGCATTTCTCGTCTTGGCCCACCCGGTTGACAGCCACCACGTAGCACTGGTTTTCTATCGCCCGGGCACGTATCAGCGTGTCCCATACATGCTGGCGGCTTGAGGGCCAGTTGGCGACAATGATGATGCCATCGTAGTCACCGTTGTAGCGGCTCCACACCGGAAAGCGAAGGTCATAGCAGACTAGCAGCAGCCATCTCCATCCTCCGCAACTTACCACGGTGCGCTTCTCACCCCTGCGGTAGTGAGCGTCCTCTCCGGCATAGCCAAAGAGGTGGCGCTTGTCGTAATATGCCACCCGTCCGTCAGCACCAATGAAATAGTGGCGGTTGTGGTAGATGATGCTTCCGTCGGGCTGGCACTCTCCCTCAGCGATACTTCCGCAGATGGCGGCATTCCTGTTTTTCGCTTCTGATATCATCCACTGAAGTGACTGACCATCAGTTTCTGCGATACCTTCAGGCTGGGTGGCAAACCCTGTGCTCCACATCTCAGGCAGCACATAGAGCTCACTTCCCCGCGACGTATCCATCAATTGGATTGCCTGCTGGATATTGGCTCCAGGCGACGACCAGATGATATCGGTTTGCAGCAGTGTGATTCGCATGAGTAGGAATAGGCGCGTTTGGGCTTCTTCGATGTTTTGCTGCAAAAGTAAATACTTTCTTTTTTATATCCAAATAATTAATAGAATTTTTATATATGCCTGTTGTAATGTGACTATTCGGCGAATAGTAAAGGAAGTCGCCTTCGGCGAAAAATCTTAAGAAAATTTGTAAGAAAATGGTAAGAATTATTTTTTTACTATTTTTTTATTCTATTTTTTATCTTTTCTGCCCGTTAGGGCACTCTAAAACTTATTCGTTGAATTGTTAATGTTGTATGGTTTGTGTATTTGAAAAAAATCTCTTATTTTTGCAATCAATATGAGCGAACCATTAGCCGAGAGAATGAGACCCCGCACGCTCGATGATTATATCGGGCAAAAGCACCTGGTAGGGGAGGGGGCGATCCTGCGCAAGATGATTGATGCAGGCCATATATCGTCATTTATCCTTTGGGGACCGCCGGGAGTAGGCAAAACCACCCTGGCGCAGATCATCGCCAACAAGTTGGAGGCTCCTTTCTATACACTCAGTGCCGTCACCAGCGGAGTGAAGGATGTGAGAGACGTCATCGACAAGGCAAAGAAGTCGCGTTTTTTCAACACCTCTTCACCCATCCTCTTCATTGATGAGATCCACCGTTTCAGCAAGAGCCAGCAGGACTCCTTGCTCGGGGCCGTGGAGAAGGGTGTCGTGACACTCATCGGTGCTACCACCGAGAATCCCTCCTTTGAGGTCATACGCCCACTGCTCTCACGCTGCCAGGTCTATGTCCTCAAGTCTTTGGAGAAAGACGACCTCA
>CAMZHP010000050.1 GCA_947306845.1 uncultured Prevotellaceae bacterium | reverse complement strand
TTCGGCCATGCTAGCGCAGGGTGGGGCACAGGTGATTGCCCTGGACCTTAACGACGAGGGAGGTGGTGACGCACGCTGTGACTATGGGATGTTTGTCACCGATGACAACAACTTCTATGAGACTACGGATGGAGAGAAATATTATGTGGACGAGTTGGGAATCATCTATTCTTACGAGCCATACGACGAAGGGCGTGGAGAAACGGAGAACGAACATGCAGAGCGGTATGCCGTATGTGGCTTGGCTGAGTATAGTGAGACAACCGACCTCGTTTTCAAAGAGGAAATCGAGGGCGTTCCTGTCAAATATATCAGAGACTGTGCTTTTCTGAGCAATGGCAATATTACCAGTGTGACCATTCCCGATTACTACTATATAGGCGCATTCTCCTTCCAGGGATGTGGCAATTTGACAACTATCAACATTTCAAAGGGAGTGCAATACGTAGGCTTTAATGCTTTTACCGATTGTGGAAACTTGACATCTATCACTGTGGACGAGGAGAATCCATGGGTTGACTCCCGCGACAACTGCAATGCCATCATTGAAACTGCCACCAACACTTTAATCTCAGGATGCAAGAACTCGGTTATTCCCAATGGTGTAACAACCATAGTCGGTGAAGCTTTCTACGGAAATGGACTGACCTCCATCAGAATTCCTGCGAGTGTGACGAGTTTTGATGGTGCCTTTCATAATAATGGAGGTGTAAAATCCATGACCGTGGAATGGACGGAGCCGCTCGAAATCAATGAGTGGACGTTGGAAGGAATCTATATTGAGCAAGCCACCCTCTATGTTCCCGAGGGCACGAAGGAAGCCTACGAGGCTGCCGCTGTATGGAAGGATTTCAAGGACATCATAGAGAAAAAGGATACTTATGTGGATGAGTATGGAGTGATATACACCCTTGTGCCGAGAAATGGCGGGAATGCCGAGCACTTTGAGGTCACAGGGGTGACAGAAACGTATGCATCCGATATTGTCATTCAAAGCGAGATTTACGGCATACCGATGACAAGCATTGGGGAAAGCGTATTCCTCAACAGCACCAACCTTACATCTATCGCCATTCCTACAAGTGTGACGGGCATCGGAAACCGCGCTTTCGCAGGATGCACAGGTTTGACTTCCGTCTATGTGACATGGGCAGAGCCGCTGACGGTGTCAGGGAGCATCTTTGAGAATGTTTCTTTGAGCCAAGCCACCCTTTATGTGCCGGCAGGCAGTCAAGCTGCTTACCAGGCCGCTGATGTGTGGAAAGACTTCAGCATCCAAGAAAAGGAGGAGAATTATGTGGATGAACAAGGCGTGATTTATGCTTATGTACCTGAAGATGGCGAGAATACCGAACACTATGAAGTTAGTGGTCATACTGAAGAATATGCCTCCAACATTGTCATTAAAGATATAATATATGGTGTGCCGGTAACAAGTATTAAGGATGCTGCCTTTTGGTGCTGTGGTAATCTGACTTCCGTTACTATTCCCAACGGCGTGACAAAAATAGAGGGCTGGACTTTCTTTAATTGTGGTTTGAGTTTTGTTAACATTCCGAGTAGTGTGGTGAGTATAGGGCCGGCTTTCGTTGGCTGTCCTATTACTTCTATTACTGTGGCATCAGATAATCTCGTTTTTGATTCACGTGACAACTGCAATGCCATCATTGAGACAAGATCCAATACATTGATTGCCGGATGTGCTAATACAGTCATCCCCTCCACCGTGACGAGCATAGCTAATAATGCTTTCCAAGATTCTGGTTTGTCATTTTTTGACATCCCTTCCAGTGTGACATATATAGCAGAATATTATTCATTTGCGGGATGTCCTATTACCTCAATCCACATCCCTGCTAATGTAACAAGCATAGGAGGACAAACTTTTGCAAATTGCCCTATTACTTCTATTACTGTGGCATCAGATAATCTCGTTTATGATTCACGCGACAACTGCAATGCCATCATTGAGACAAAATCCAATACATTGATTTCCGGATGTGCTAATACAGTCATCCCCTCCACCGTAACGAGAATAGCAGAATCTGCTTTCGAAAACCGTCCCGACCTGATTTCCTTTGAGATTCCCAACGGTGTGACGAGTATTGGGTGGTTTGCTTTTGGGAACGGACAACTTACCTCTATCATTATTCCCTCCAGTGTGACGGACATCGGAGGACATTCTTTCTATTGCTGTCCTTTAACCTCTGTCACTGTAGGATGGGATGATCCGCTGACTGTATCTGGAGACATATTTGCAGGGGTGTCTGTTGACCAAGCCACCCTCTATGTTCCATTTGGCACGAAGGCAGCTTATGAGGCTGCCGAGGTGTGGAAAGACTTTGGGAATATAGAAGAATACAGCAGCCTGTATGTGGATGCGACCGAGGGACCTGTGACACTTGCTCAGGGCGCCTCCACCCATGTGAGCATCAAGTTCGGATGCGAAAAACCGCTCACCGCTTTCCAGTTCTCCATCCAGTTGCCTGATGGCTTCAGCCTATCAGAACAAGCACTCAACAGCGAAATCTCCAACGGACATAAACTGACCGTTCAGGACAATGGCAACGGACGCTACAATATTCTCTGCAGCAACACGAGGGACAAAACCTTTAAGGAACTCAGCGGCGAACTGATGTCCTTCACCCTCTCATGTACAGAAGAGGTGGAACTTGGTGTTTATCAAGCTACCATCAGCAACATCCGATTTGTCGATGAGAACGGGGAATATGTCATGATGGCAGACCATACGTTCAACATCACAGTGGAAGGCCTACCTATTGACTTTGCAGATGAGACCGTGAAAGCCCTCTGTGTAGCCAACTGGGACACCAACGGCGACGGCGAGCTGAGTATGGCAGAGGCCGCTGCTGTGACAGACTTAGGTCAAGTGTTCTCAATGAATACAGAAATCACCTCATTTGATGAGTTGCAGTACTTCACCGGGCTGACCAACATCGGAGACTTGGCTTTAAGCAACTGCTACAACTTAAAATCCGTCATAATTCCTGACAATGTGACCAGCATCGGAGACCAGGCCTTCTCTGCCAATTGGAACCTTACCTCTGTCACCATCCCCAAGAGCGTGACAAACATCGACAACATGGCTTTCACTCTATGCCACTCATTGGAACAATTAGACATCCCCTCTTCTGTCACCAGCATAGGAGAACATGCCTTCTGGGGCTGTTATGGTCTCACCTCTGTCACCGTGGAGTGGGAAGAGCCGCTGACTGTTCCCGAAAATATCTTTGTTGAAATCAACTACAACATCGCTACTCTCCATGTTCCTGATGGCAGCAAGACTGCTTACAAGACCACTGACGTATGGAAAGAGTTCTTCATGGATGGTGATGACAAAGACGAATACAACACCAAGCGACTGTTGCGTGAACTGATCACTAACATGGAGGTCTTGAGCGGTTACGATCTTGATGACGCCCTGGCGACAGCCTATGGGGTGGATGTTACCAAAGAAGATGTTGAAAATGCCATCGCCCTGTTACAACAGCAAATCAAGGACCGTTGTTCCAATTCAGGGAACGGCGAACTGCCCGTGGATGCCACAGGTCTGATCACCAACCCCTCGTTCACCATCGACCATGAGGCGTACTGGCAGGGCGACACCCCAGGGTTCCAAACCTGGAACAACGCAGAGTTCTTCGAAACCACATTTGACTTCAATCAGGAACTGACCGGCCTTCCCAATGGTCTATATCTGCTGAAGGTGAAAGGTTTCCACCGCCCAGGCTCCAATGAACAGGTGTTCAGCGACTACCAACAGGGCATCGACAACGCCAGTGCACTGTTGTATGCCAACGGAGAGAGCGTTGTGCTCAACAACCAGGCTGCCTTAGCCCAAGATGAGCAGATAGAAGGGTGCGGCGTGGAGGTGAGCCACGATGGCACGACCCAGTATGTGCCCGATTCCATGCACGATGCCTATGTCTGGTTCAAGTACCAACTTTATGAGAACGAGCTGCCCGTTGTTGTCACCGACGGCACACTGCGCTTGGGCATCCGCCTCGACGAGAGTGTGGATGGCGGATGGGGCATCTTTGATGACTTCCGCTTGGAATATCAAGGAGAATTGACGATGGGTGATGTGAACAATAATAACTATACTGATATCCAGGACCTTCAGTTGATGGTCAAGTATATGCTGAACAAGCCCACCAACCAACTGTTTATCAAAGAGGCAGCCGATCATAACGGTGACGGTGTCATCAACGTGATGGACATTGTGGAAGAGATAGAGTTGATTATGAACTCTTTTGAGAACAATGCAGCAGAAAACAACACATTTGACGAACTCGGCAGTGGACTTTCGCTCTCAACCGACAACAATGGGGCTGTCAATGTAAGTATTGCTGACGGTAGCAAGTATGTCGCCTCACAGTTTGTCATAGCTCTCAACGACGGCCAGCGGCTGGCAGGCGTGACCACAGACAGAGGACATGCCGCCTGCTTCCGGCCCCTGTCCGACAACCGCTACTTTGTCGTGTGCTACTCGATGGATAACAAGGAGTTTGCTGACAGCGACCACGCATTTGCCCTCCGTGTGACCGGGCGGGGAAGCGTAGCAGTGGAAAATGTCGCCTTTGTCAACAGCAATGACCAGATGGTTGCCTTCCAAAACGTCAGTTCGGAATACACTACAGGCATAACAGAAACAAAGGGTCTTATGGCGCCCACGGACATTTATTCCATCGGCGGTGTGGTGTTGAAGAAAAATGCCACCTCGACGGAGGGGCTGCCCAGTGGCTTATATATAGTTGACGGTAAAAAACACAGTAAGAAATGAAAATGAAGAAACAACTGATAGCCGCAGCCTGGCTCGCATTTGCGAGCCAGGCCATGGCAGACAATTTCACCATCGCCGACTTCTCCCTCCAGCCTGGAGAGACCAAGACCATTTCGGTGGAGCTTAACAACCCCGACAATGAATACATCGCCTTTGAATTCTACATGTCTCTGCCCGAAGGAGTGAGCATCTTGGAAGATGAGGAAGGTTTCTTGTTGGCAGAACTCAACGGCAGCCGCTTCACAGAAGATTTTGAACTGTCGGCATCAAGGCTTGATGACGGCACTTATCGCTTTATATGCTTTTCCTTTCCCTTAACCTCGCTGATTGGCACTTCTGGGGAAATTCTTACCATGACTGTCACGGCCTCGGAAGCTGCTAACCATACGGCGGGTGAAGGAATGCTTTTCTCACAGGTGCTAAGCACGCCCGACAAGACAGAGGTGGTGTTTGAAGACTTTGCTTTCAATGTCAGTGTTGGCAGTCAGGAGGGATATTGTCCCCACGGTTATAGGATGGACGACATCAATAATGATAGTAAAATCACTGTCACCGACGTGATGCAACTGGTAAAGATAATCATTAACAACACCCCGTCCGACCAACAAGGCCGGTGCCCGAACGGCTGTCTCTTGGGAGACTTGAACAATGACGGAAAAATCACTGTAACCGACGTGATGATATTGGTCAAGAAGATCATCAATAACTGAACATGGAACAGCGCATCATCGAATCACTTTTTGCAGATGAACGGCATGACGCTGTCGATGAGTGAGCGCTTGCGCTCCTGAAGGGAGAGAATCTGCTGCTCAAGGGTGTCTTCGGAAACAAAGCGATAGACGAAAACAGGAGTATGCTGACCGATGCGGTGGCTTCGGGCGATAGCCTGCTCCTCTGCGGCCAGGTTCCACCAAGGGTCGAGCAGGAAAACATAATCAGCAGCAGTGAGATTGAGTCCGACACCTCCTGCCTTGAGCGAGATGAGGAAAAACTGACAGGTCTCATCACCCTGAAAGTGAGCGATTACCTGCTCACGGTGCTGTGTCTTTCCGGTCAGCATATCGAATGTCCACCCCCTCTGGCGCATCCCTTCGCCCACCCTTTCCAGCAAACTGACATACTCACTGAAGAGAAGCACCTTGTGGCGAGTGCCGCGCAGGTTCTCCAAATACTCAAAGATGACCTCCATCTTGCCCTCGCCATTGGCTATCTGCCGCAACCGCTGTATGGCGGCGAGGATGTGTATCTGCCGCTGTGACTCCTGTACCGACCCGTCAAGCCACTCGTTGCGTACTCGTGAGAGTTCCGAGGCATACTCGCTTATCTGCGTATCCGTCATGGGGCAAATCACCACCTCATCTTGGCGGTCGGGCAGGTCGGTGAGCACTTCTTCCTTGGTTCGTTTCAGGAAATAGGGTGAAATGAGGTGTCGCAGGAATGCAGCCCGTTCTTCTTCCATCTGGCGGGCGATAGGGTGAACAAAAGATCGCTGAAAACCCTGCAGACTACCCAAAAGATAGGGATTCAGCACGTTCATCAGGCTCCACAGTTCGTTCAAGTTGTTCTCCACGGGAGTACCGCTCAGGGCCATGCGGTGCAGACATCTCATACTCGCCACCGCCTTATGAATCTGCGATGTGGGTGTCTTGAAAGCCTGGCTCTCGTCAAATATGATGATGCCAAACTGACGGTCTGCAAGATAATCAATATCGTTGAGCAGCGTGCGGTAAGTAGTCAGCACCACATCCCACCGCATCATGTTCAGACGTTTTTCTCGACGTTTGGCGATGTCTCCTGTGTATGTGCATACTTGCAGGGAAGGCGCGAAACGGTTGAGTTCGTTGTGCCAGTTGTGTACAACCGATGCCGGTGCCACGACCAATGAGGTGCGGTATTCCAAGTCTGAATGATCCGACGGGCTTTTGCTTGTCCCGCCACTCATCTCCTCCTCCGTGAAGAGGAAACCAACCTGCGGTTTTACAGCAGCCTTTGCCGTCGCTTTGTATTCCAACAGCAGCGCTATCGTCTGTATAGTCTTCCCCAATCCCATCTCATCGGAGAGGCAGCAACCTGTCTGTGCCTCCAAGTTCTGCCAAAGCCATATGAAACCCGCTTCCTGATAAGGACGGAGCGTAGCCCTTAGCCTCTTCAAGCCCTTCCATTCCTTAGTGGAGAAGTGGGCAGGTAGTTTTTGGGGAGGTTCTTCCTTGTCTTTCACAAACACCTCAAGCGTTTGTGTGCCTATCTGACTTTTATGACGTTGGAAGCCTTTGTCCTTCGGCATACCGACCAGCAACAGGTCAGCATAGCGAGAGAGCCACTCACTGGGAATGAGCAACCGTTCACCAGTAGGAAGCATATAATCTTGCTCACCACGAAGAATGGTGTCGCGAAGTTCGATAAATGGAATGCGCACCCTTCCCCCATCGAGCACAACGGTCACATCGGTTTGAAGCCAGTCACCATGCCAAGTGTCATTCTGCTCCACACTGAGCGGACCAATGTAATAGACATGGTCGGAAGGTTGGACGACATCAAAGCCTTGCTGTCGGAGCCAAGGGCCATATTGGCGGAGCCAGTCCACCATCTCAGCTAGAGCAGGAAAACGGATAATCCCTGTCGAGGTCATCATCACACCGGTTTCTTGTAACAACCCGATGAAATGCTGTTCTCGCTGCCTGTCACGCAATTGTCTGATGAAGCGGAAACTGTCCTCTGTTTCCTTCAGCATTACCCTGCCTGGGACATCACTATCTGAAGCGAACTCATGGATTCCATATTTGAAACGCAGTGAGAGAATGTGTCGGCCATCCACGGTTGCCTCCATGACAAGACATGGCACAGGCTCCTCCTGAATGTCCTCTATATCAAATCCTTCAGTCTGAATTTCCACCTTGGCCACATTTTTCAGGATGAAGCGTCTGAAATAGTGGTTTTCCATCCTACGTGGTATGAAAACGGCAGGTTTGCTGATGAAAGGCAGCAACAACTGAGTGCTGATTCCCTCTGCCATGGTATAGATCGTGCTACCTAAAATAAACTTGCCCGGGAGGAAGGTAAGCACGGCCAAATGATGAGTATCCAAAGCATCTATGAATCTGTTGCCGAACCGCAGATATAGTTGGTAGGTTGTACCTTCCTCATGTCGGCTAAAATGCATGATGGGAGTCACAGTTGTTTCGTCATCAACCGACAATCTGTCAGCAATATGCAGCGGCTGCTTTTCTGTTGCTGCATACAGGAGAGGTATGTCGATGGCAACCGCCATCCTGATGATTTTAGCTAGTCTAACATCGGCCATCTGCTTGATATATTTCTGCAGTGCCTTGTCATCCGAGGTCCAGAAATCATGCTCACGCTTGTGCAGTTTTTTGTTGGCATAGCGGGCATAAAGACGCGATGGCTCCATTTCCTCACAAAGAATGGCCAGCTGCCTAAGGTCTTCATCATCGTTGTCCAACCAATCAGCTCTCAGTGCCCCCACCACATCCATATATTGGCCAAGCGCATCCACACGCTTCAGCTCTGCAGAGACGATGCCCCAGTTTCCCTGAGGGTGCAGAAGTAGGATGAGAGGAGAGGATATCATGGAAAAATCTATGGTTGATGTTTTTTGAATTGGCAAAGGTATATTATTTCTTTCAATTTCCGCAACAAGGATCTCTTTGTTTGTATAAAATTTGGCATTTTCCCCACTTGTTTGTATCTTTGTGGTGCGAACTTAGGAGGCACCTCGACAATGAAAACAAAAAAAATGTTTTTTGTTTTGCATTGTACTCGGTTTGCACTAACTTTGCCTTGCGAACTTAGGCGGCATCTCGGGAAAGAAAGCAAAAAAATAATCTTTTGCTTTGCTTTCCGCTCGATTTGCACTAACTTTGCGGATTGAAACAAAAAAGATAGAAAGATGAGGAATCTAATCATCATGTTGCTGGTCTGCCTGCCTATGGCAGCAGCAGCACAAGGCAACTGGGAGAAGCCCGACCAAGTGAAGGAGGCCCCGAAGAAATCAACCGAATATCAATATGCCAAATACTTGGGCAATGTTGTACCCGAGGTGAATGGTGAGGTAGTATGGGAGAAAACTTTTAGCAACAACAAGAACGCGGATGAGAACTACGCCGCCATGCTCAACATGCTCACCGCCATGACACAGGAAGAGATACAAATCCGCGAGAAGAGCAACGTATCGCTGGTGAACAAGGAAGAGCACAAGATCATCTGTCATTTTGAGGAGTGGCTGACCTTCGCCAACACATTTATCAATCTCGACCGCACCCGTTTCATCTATACCCTCACAGCAGACTGCAAGGACAATCAGGTGACGGTGCGCATCCTTCGCGTCAACTACTGGTATGAGGAGAACCGCAACGGAGGTGAGCGCTACAAAGCCGAAGAGTGGATCACCGACAAATGGGCACTGAACAAAAAGAAAACCCGTTTGGCTAAAATTTCGGGAAAATTCCGCCGGAAGACCGTTGACCGTGTGGAAGAAATCTTCAACAACATCGGAATAACCTTAGGCACACAATAGTTTATGAGACCTGTGGATGACCCCATACGTGAGACAGAAGAAGAAGTACAGGAAATTCTCCCCCGCCGTCGCTCCCACCGCAAACCCGCCAGTGACCAGCTGTTGGGTTTCCGCAACGTATTGAACATCATCTTTATGATCCTCGCCCTTGTCGGTGTCGTGGTCTATGTGTGGTTCGACAGCACTATCGGCACCTACATCGTCATCGGCGGTATGGCATTCAAAATGGTGGAATGCTGTCTGAGGATGCTGAGGTAACTCATAGAAAGAGCGACAAAAAATAAGCCCAAAAGAAAACCAGAGATGAGAAATCAATTGCTGACCGTCCTTCTCCTGCTGGTGCTGTTGCCCATGGGGGTTTCAGCACAGGAATACTACAGCATGGATGCCGGTGGCAATCTCAGCCAGCGCAACAAAAACAAAGGCGACAGCACCAAAGTAGAATTTCCACGAGGTCTGAAAGTGTGGACCGTGGACGAAAAGTTCGGCGACATCACTCCCGCTGAGCCAGACACTCTGTCCTTCATGTACATGAACAGCATCTTTACCGAAGGACTGCATGGGGAATTCAATACGACAGGCAACTTAGGCGCCATCCGCCAAAACCGCATCTTCACGGAGCGCATCGACTATGATGACTTCATCTTCAATCACGGCTATGACTATTTCTCCACAGAGGCAGGGAAATTTCACTTCACCAACACCTACTCACCCATCACCAACGTCGGCCTCAATTCCTGCGGCGACCGCACCAATGGCGAAGACCATTTTAAGGCACTCTTTGCCGTCAATGCCGGCAGGCGACTCGGAGTAGGATTTAAGGTAGATTATCTCTATGGTCGCGGATACTATCAGGAAAACAGCGCGTCACTTTTAAACGCATCTGTTTACGGATCATATCTCGGCGATCGATACCAAGCCCATTTCCTCTTTTCCAACAACCACCAGAAACAGGCGGAGAATGGCGGCATCACCAACGACAACTACATCACTCACCCCACCAGCTACAACGACAAGTTCACTGCAGCCGAAATACCCACCATGCTCGCAAGCAACTGGAACCGGAGTGACAACCAGCACATCTTCTACACTCATCGCTACAGCTTTGGATTCAACCGCAAGGTGCCCATGACAGAGAAAGAGAAAGAAGCCAAGAAATTTGCCATGGAATCGGCTAAGGAAAATGCCGCACTGAAAGCGAAAGAAGAAGCCCGTCGCAAAGCAGAAAAGAACGGAGAGGAATGGGATGAGGAAGAATATGACCAGCAAGTGGCGCTCAACGCACAGACAAATGTAGAGCCCGAACCCGCTGATACGACATGGACCAAGAATGAGTATGTGCCAGTGACCAGCCTTATCCACACAGCGAAATTCGACAATGACCGGCATATCTATCAGGCTTACTACACTCCTGACAACTACTATGCCGATACCTATGCCACCCTCTCACGCTATGACAATGATTCCATTTACGACAAGACCAACCATTTCGTATTGCAGAACACATTTGCCATCGCTCTCCTCGAAGGATTCAACAAATATGCGGCAGCAGGACTGAAAGCCTTTGCCAGACATGAGTTAAGGCAGTACACCCTGCCCGACAGTACGGAAAAGGCGAGGAAGCATAACGAACAGAGTCTTTTCGTAGGCGGACAGATCAGCAAGACTTTGGGAAATACGCTGCACTACAACGCTACGGGAGAGATTGCCGTCATAGGCAAGAATGCGGGAGACATCTTCATCGATGGTACGGCCGACCTCAACTTTCCACTATTGGGCGACACCGTACAGTTGGCTGCCGACGGCTTCTTCCATCACTACCTTCCCACCTTTTACTATAGGAAATATCACTCCCGGCATTTCTGGTGGGAGAATGACGACATGAAGAACGTCACCCACACCAAACTGCAAGGGCGGCTCACCTGGGAGAAGACCAAGACACAGTTGCGGGTGGCCGTCGACAACATGAGCAACTATGTCTATTTCGGCACCAGCTATACGGTGGGCAGCGATTCCCGGTTGAAAAACACCGCCTCGTCGCGGCAATGCAAAGACAACATCAGCGTATTCACGGCCAGCATCGACCAGCAGTTCCAGTACCGCCTTCTTCATCTCGATGCCCAACTCACTTATCAAAAGTCGAGTCATGAGGATATCATCCCCCTGCCTGCCCTCAACGTGTACGCCAACCTTTATCTGCGCTTCAAGATTGCCCATGTGCTGGACTGTGACTTTGGTGCCGACGTAAGGTATTTCACCAAGTACAAAGCCCCCGACTTCGTACCAGGCATAGCACAATATGCCATACAAGAGAATGAGGAGAAGGTGGAAGTGGGCAATTATCCCATCGTCAACGTCTATGCCAACTTCTTCCTAAAGCATGCTCGATTCTTTGTGATGATGAGCCATGTCAACCGCTCTTCGGATGGAGGCAACTACTTCCTCACTCCCCACTACCCCATCAACCCACGCATCTTCCGTTTCGGGGTATCATGGAATTTCTTCAACTGATTTCCTCTTTCATGATCCTGTCAAAAACAGGCCTCATCTGATCCGGATGGTCGATGAGCACGCGCAACTGGTTAAGTTTGCGCTCATTGTCTGATCCCGGAAGCCACATTTTGACATAGCCATTGACAGAATACTTCGCTTCCATGTGCTCCATGAAGCGCCGCCACTGAGCCTCCATGTCGAGTTCGGGATAATGGTTCAAGCCAAACTGTATGGTGCGGCGGATGACTGTCTCGGGATCCATGTCACGGTCGGCCTCGGCCACAATCTTTCCATAAATGCTGCGCGGCGCGTGCGATGCCGACGCCCTGTGATCCTCTACGGCCTCACGCATCAGCTGGATCTGTGCAGGCGAGAACCATTTTGGCAACCGTGTGTCGGCAGCCAGGATTTTCCCGCTGGTGAGATGGTGAATGGCGCGAGGTCCCTCCAACCCCAGGTCATGATAAGCCGCTATGGTGTAGGCCATATTGACATCAGCTCCAAACGAACGCGCCAAATCGATGGAGCGTCGTATCACCCTTGTGGCATGCGAAAGATTATGTGCTTTATCAAACTGGTTGTAACGTGGCAGGATGTTCATCTCCACAAACTCCATGAGGTCAAGGCTAACATTCTTGTCAATCATATCCGTGTGCTTTGTGAGCAAAGTTAGTGATTTTTCTTGTAAAAGAGATGATTATTGAAAAATATCATTAATTTTGTTGGTCAATTATGGTCATTTCCCATTTTTCAGCCATGAAAGAAGAAGAAACCGTACATCTCAACTCACCCCGTGCATGGTTGCTGGCCGCCCGTCCCAAGACACTGACAGGCGCCGCTGTCCCCGTAATGGTCGCACTGGCACTGGCTTGGAACGACTGCGGCAGTGAATCATTCCGTTGGATACCAGCCGTGCTTTGCTTGCTGTTTGCCTTCATCATGCAGATTGATGCCAACCTCATCAACGACTATTTCGACTACAAAAAAGGTACTGACGACGAGCTGCGCCTGGGACCTAAGCGTGCCTGTGCCCAGGGATGGGTGACGTTGCGTGCGATGCGCATTGCCATCGCCATCACCACCGCCATTGCCTGTCTGACTGGTCTTCCACTCATCCATTACGGCGGTTGGGAGATGGTGTCTGTCGGTGTGCTCTGCGTCCTGTTCTGTTTTCTCTATACCACCCACCTATCATACCGTGGCATGGGCGATCTGCTGGTGCTGGTGTTCTTCGGCATCGTGCCCGTCTGCGCTACCTACTTCATCCAAACACATACCGCCACGCTTGAGGTTCTGGCCGCTTCCATAGCCTGCGGCCTCATCATCGACACGCTGCTGGTGGTGAACAACTACCGCGACCGCGACAACGACCGGCGAACAGGCAAGCGTACCATCATCGTGCGCATCGGCAAGCGTGCCGGCGAGAAGCTCTTTTTAGGCCTCGGATTGGCGGGATGTTTATTGGGACTGACCTATATTGCCTTTGGCCACATTTGGGCTTTCGTCCTTCCCCTCATATACCTGAGACTGCACATCCTCACCTACCGCCGTATGGTGGCGATAGGCAGCGGCACAAAGCTCAATGGCATATTGGGCGAGAATGCCCGCAACATGTTCATCTACGGCATACTTGTCACCATCGGTCTGCTGATTGGCTGAGAAAGGCAGCACTCTTTTCTGCCCATCCTGAGGCTGGTCAGACATTTCTGTTTGTTGTGCGGTATTCTATCTCCTGTTGGTCGGAATCCTCCTCGCTTACGTCTATATAATTAATGTATATATAGGCAAGAGCTGCGAGCATGATGAGGAAGATGACAGTGCGGATGAGGCAGCTTGCCACTTTCCTGATGAGCGCAAATGCTACAATTACCGCCAGGATGGCAAAGACAACGTATGCGATATTCTCATTGGTCAATAATGAATTCAGTTCCATTGTATCTTTATTTAAACAGGTTTTTGAACGCTGTGGGAATGGGCGACTCGAATTCCATTCGCTCACGGGTGACAGGATGGTAGAAGCAGAGAAGGAAGGCATGGAGACACAGACGGTGCACCGGATCGTCGCCATTGCCATACTTGCTGTCGCCGCAAACGGGATGTCCCATGTCGGCGGCATGCACGCGAATTTGATTCTTTCGACCCGTCTCCAACTTGAACTCCACCAGTGAGTGCTCCGTGGTTCGCGCCAGGGTATGGAAATGGGTGACGGCATACTTTCCTCCATTGTCCACTGGCGAGGAGTAGGTGACATATGCCTTGTTGTCTTTCAGCCAGTTGGCGATGGTACCGCCATCTTTCTCCATCTCACCCGACACGACAGCCACATAACGACGGTCATAGACGATGTTGTGCCACTCATGCTCAAGAATCTGCTCTGTCTCCATATCCTTGGCATAGACCATCAGGCCGCTGGTGTCGCGGTCGAGGCGGTGAACAACGTGAGCCCGGCATGATTGGCGTGACTTATGGAAATAGTCATCGAGCACAGACTTCACATTGAGCGACGAGTGCCCGGCAGCCATCGAGAGAATACCAATGTTTTTTTCTACGACGATAATGTACTTATCCTCATAGACGATTTTCACATAGCGGCTCTTGAAGAGGTCGTTGCGCTTTGACTTGCTCACGGTGACCTTCATGCCTGGTTTCAAGGGGAAGTCAAACTGTGTGACGAGTTTGCCGTCCACCTTGATACCCCTGCCCTGAAGAGTAGCTTTTATCTTATTACGGCTTTGTCCCTTGATCGTCTGCAGAAGATACTCCAGCAGGGGAGCCTCATGATCCACCGTATAGTGGTCGTATTGCGGTTCGGTATGATAATTACGTTTCATAAATGAATTTTATATTATGGTACCTGTCTTCCATTTCCCATCACTCTGCAAAGTTACGATTAAGCGAGGGGAAAGCAAAATAAAACACGAAGTTTTTATTT
>CAMZHP010000049.1 GCA_947306845.1 uncultured Prevotellaceae bacterium | reverse complement strand
ACCTGCTGTCACCAACAGCTTCCATTTTCAGAAGTGGGATGCCCTATGCTGCCCGGACTTTCCTCCCGCGGCACCCTTTGCGGGTGCAGCCAGCGACAGGCCGGGGTTCTGTTTCCAATTTGCAAAGTTAGTGAAAAATCCTCAAGTTAAGCTGAAAGCAAAGCAAAACATGAAAAAAAGTCATAAATAGCCATATTTTTTTGCTTAAGGTTTGCGCTATTTGTTTTTTTTGTTAATTTTGTGGCCTATAAACTTAACACTCATGAGAAATAAGACTTTATTACTGATATTGGCCACAGCGTTCTGTCTTTGCTCCTGTAACAGGGAAAAAGAGAGTTCAAAGAGCGAGGAGCCATCTCCCGTCGCCCAGATAGAAGAGATAGAGGCCCCCCAAACCCTTCCGAAGACTAAGGCTTTTTACACAGGTTTGTTGGAGTCCTTCTTCCAGGAGAAATACAGTGAATGCTTCAAAGGCAGCAGCTATGTTGAAAACACTGTATCCGTAATCAAATTGGAATTTGCTGATGAATCGGCAGACGGAGAAGCCGCCGACAAAGAATCTGATGACACAGAAGCCGTTCCTACCGAGAAGATGGGCACTGCTGACGGCAAGAACGAGGTGGTAGTAGTTGGAACTCACACATATGTGGGCACCGCCGGCTATGAGGTGACAGGCCAAAAATTCAAAGCTATTGTCAGCATTGCAGAGGAAGGTTTCAATATCGACGTTTACCGGGAATCCACTCAAATTCTCACTAGCAAATCATTCTGGGAGAAAGGTACCGGCAACATGGTATTTGTGCAATAACGATTTGTCCACATTTTTGAGATATGAATAGCCACCTCCCAGTAGGTGGCTATTCATTTGTGGCGAAGGAATTTACAAAGTGAAGATCTGCCCCCACTTTTCCTCCAACGCTTTGGCCTTCATGCGAGTTTGCTGCATGAAGGCTTTGTATTCCTCAGACTCCGGGTGAAACGGGCGGTGGGCCAAAGCCTCCTTGATAGGTTTCCACTCCTTGATGAAGAGGAGGGCGTCATCGCTGAGATAAGAGTCGGTGAGCCGTTCCCAGATATAGTCAACCGCCTGTTGTGAGGGATGCAGCATGTCGGGTTGGTAGAAGCGATAGTCGCGTAGTTCGTCATTGACTATCTCATAAGCAGGGAAGCAACACACCACATCGGGAAAGGTTTGCTGCAACTGCTCCGCCGCCAAAAGGAGTACCGCCTTGGAGAGCGAACTGCCATGGAAACCATATTTGGCATAACGTATGGGACTGACCGTCACCACCACCCTCACCTCCTTACAAGCTCCACATAACAGGGACACTGTCTCGCTGAGATAGTTCACACACTGATCCACCGTGAGCACCTCTTCACGGAAAAGACGTTGTGGACGCTTTTGGCAGTTGTCCACAATCTCGCCCGTCTCCTTCAGCACATATATATGATTGGTGCCGAGTGTGAGGAATACCACACAGGGCGGTTCATCGTCCTGCTGTAGCCAGCGTTCCACAGAATGGAGGATGCTGGCGGGATTGTACATCACTCCAAAGGGATTGACAACGGCACGGAATTTCTCATCAGCGAACCGTTGCCCAATGCTGTCGGCGAAACAGGAGCCGACAAACAGCATTCTCTCAAAAGGAGGGATACGGAAAGAAGGATTTGGGATATCGACTATTGTACGGAAATTCATTTAAGTGAAGAGTGAAGAGTGAAAAATGAAGAATGGGAGGAGCGCGATAGCATCGCGCTATACGGGACGAAAGGAGTGAAGAATGCGTGGAGCATAGTAGATGGGTAACATCACCTTTAGGCGGCCTTCAATCCTTGAGTGAATAGGTGATAGTGGAGACCACCCTTACCCTCTTTTTGTAGGGTATGTCGGCGTCATCGATGGAGAACTCGCCTTGTCCTGCCTCTACGATTTTATTGATCGTGGAGTGGCTGTTTTCAGCAAACTGTTTGGCGGTTTTCTCTGCGTTGGCTATTGCCTCAGCCATCATTTCCGGTTTCAGCTGTTGAAATTTTGTATATTCATAATCAGCATGGTTGGAATTCAGGATGATGTCCCGATCTATCAGTTCGTCAGATTTTGTCATCAGTTCGCTAATGAACTTCGTATCTAATGACGTGACGATTACAGAACGTCTCACCGTGTAATTGTAGCGTGGCTTATCCTCCCCCCATACGTTCGCAAGATTATCCGTGACATCGAATGACGTTACAGATACCGTGCCTTTGCCATCCATTCCTTTTTCCTTGAGGAAATTCTGAATGATTTTTACTTTTGCATTGAGCCTGCCAAAAATTGGCTTGAGTTCATTGTCAGACTCTTGCAGGTCCATAGTCCACACCACTTTATCAGCATCGACTTCTTTCTCAGCAAGTCCTTTCACAGTCACCCGTCGGTCTTTATTGGTAAAATTATCAATACCACTCTTGATGCACAACCCCAACATCAAAAGACCAACGGCCATGATGGCCGCTACGACTAATTTCTCATATTTTTGCATAGTTTGGCGATTAATTGTTTACAAATTTTCTTTATTTATTCTACATCATGATACGTATCTGAGGTATTTATTTCATTCTTATAGGTATAGAGTGGTACTCGTCATCAAATCTATCTTTTACCACAAAAAAGTTGGTATCAATTCATCGATTTACAAAAGTAGTCGGCTTAGGCGAGAAATAGCAAGAAAAATATAAGAAAATGACTAAAAGATGCCTTTTTCTATCTTTTTACCCCTTATTTTATCACTTGGCCACTCTTTTGCACGTTGCCCTTTGGCTCTGACCGTTAGGACACTTAAAAAAAGACACACTGAACGGAATGATGTTTTGTAACATCTATTTTATCTAATGTAATATTTGAATAAAAAAATTTGATAAAATAAACAAAAAGTAATAAATTTGCACAATTCAACTATTCAACCATTTCTATATACTATCATTTATCCATTGATGCACCATTGGGTGCAGGAAAAGAAGATTATCTACCTATCTATGCAAAATTTCACGAAATGTATTTCGGTGATCTGTGCCAGTTTGTTGACTATCTCTGTGTCTGCCACAGCGATACCAGTCACGGCTGAAGAGGCGGTATTTGAAATAAATGCTGCCGTACAGGTGAAAGGCGTGGTTCTCGATTCGAGCGGAATGCCGATTATCGGAGCCACCGTCATGGAAGTGGGTTCTCAAAACAATGGAACCCTTACAGGCCCCGACGGATCCTTTGTGATTTCCGTCAACAAGGGTGCGTCTCTTCGAATCTCCTACATTGGATACAAGACTGTCACGGTGAGAGCCACCGAAGGCCGTCAGATGTCCATTGTGCTTGAAGAAGATTCCGAACTATTGAACGACGTGGTGGTAGTGGGTTACGGAACCCAGCGCAAGAAGCTGGTGACCGGCGCGACAGTTCACGTTGATGCCGACAACATTGCCGCCACCAATGCCGTGGATGCCTTTGGTGCCCTTCAGAGTCAGGCAGCCGGTATGAACATCGTCCAGAACTCCGGTCAGCCCGGTGAGAGCTACAAGGTAGTGATTCGCGGTATGGGCACAGCCGGCTCCAACACTCCCCTTTATGTTGTTGATGGTGTGCCTGGTGGTGATATCTCCGACCTATCACCCAACGACATCGAGTCTATCGACGTACTGAAGGACGCCGCCTCAAGTGCCATCTACGGAGCCCGTGCCTCCAACGGTGTCATTCTGGTGAATACCAAGAAAGGCAAAGCCGGGCGCATACAAGTGTCCTTCGATGGTTATCTTGCCTGGCAGAACCCCAACACAAACGATGTGACGCCACTCAATGCCAAGCAATATATGGAAATCAATGACAAGGCATACGAGATTCAGGGTGTGGCCACCTACGATTGGGCAAAACTGATACCCAAACAGTACGCTCAAATTATGAACGGCACCTGGAATGGCACCAACTGGCTGGAAGAGACGACCTTCCACAATGCGCCAATGAACAATGCCTCACTTAACATCACTGGTGGCAGCGATGTATCACGTTTCGCCATCGGTTTCACGAAATACCATCAGACAGGAACCATCGGGTGGCCCGCCACTCCAAAGTTTGACCGCTACACGGTGCGCATGAACTCCGATTACTCCCTTATCCGCCGTCACGGCCGCGATGTCCTGAAGTTCGGTGAAAACGTGACATTCTCCGCCACCGACAAGAAAGGTATCTCCATCGGTGGCATTTATGGCAATAGCATCCGCAACCTGCTCGCCATGTCGCCATTACTCCCAGCCTACAACGATGCCGGAGAGTTCTACACGTACAAAGACATCCTGGCAGACGGATGGGATTTCAGCGCTGAGATGGCCAATCCCCTCGCCGTAATGAAATTTGACGAAAGCGAGAGTTACACAAAACGTTATCGTCTGCAATCCAACTTCTTCCTGGAGTATGTCCCCATTGTTGGCCTCACCTTCCGTTCGAGCGCAGGATGGCAATACCGCCACTCCGAGGGTAGGAGCTATGTTCCCGTCTATGAGATAAGTGCCAAGAAATCGAACCCCAACGATGACGTCCGCCAAAACCAGTCGTACAACACCCGTTGGTCACTGGAAAACACCGTCAACTGGGTGAAGGCTTTTGACAAACACAATATCGACATCCTTATAGGACAGTCCCTGGAGAAATGGGGATATGGAAACGGCCTGAACATCACCAACTCCAACTCTCTCTTCCCCGGCTCCTTCAAGCACGCCTACATTGACAACGCCAATGTGGTGGATCCCGCCTACACCTCTATCGGTGGTAGTCCCAATACTCAAGGTGCATTGTCATCATTTTTTGGACGTGCCAACTACAACTATGATGAGACCTACCTGCTCTCCTTCGTACTCCGCGCCGATGGCTCTTCCAACTTCGCCCGCGGCAAACGATGGGGCTATTTCCCCTCAGTATCAGCTGGTTGGGTACTCACTAACGAGTCGTTTATGGATTCCGTCAAAGACTGGCTCTACTTCTTCAAGATCCGCGGCAGTTGGGGACAGAACGGTAACTGCAACATCTCCAATTTCCAATATGTGGCCACCGTTGCGTTTGACGACCCCTACTATTTCGATAGCAAGGATAATCCCGGCATCGGAGCCTACCCCAACATTCTGCCCAACAAAGACGTGAAATGGGAGACCTCCGAGCAATTAGACTTCGGTTTCGACGCCCGCTTCCTCAAGAACCGCTTAGGCATCTCCTTTGACTGGTACAACAAGAAGACAAAGGACTGGCTGGTGCGCGCCCCCGTGCTTCTCTCCTATGGCACCGGCGCTCCCTACATCAACGGCGGCGACATCGAGAACAAGGGCTTTGAGATACATGCCTCATGGAATGACCATATTGGCAAGGACTTTGTCTACAGCATCACCGCCAACCTATCGCACAATAAGAACGAGGTGACTCGTCTGGCCAACTCAGAAGGCATTATCCACGGCGGATCCAATGCCATTGCCCAAAACACCGCAGAGCTCTACCGTCTTCAGGTGGGCTATCCCATCGGTTATTTCTGGGGCTATGAGATGGAAGGCATCATCCAGAACGAACAAGACCTGCAGGACTACCTTGCCCGCAACTGCGGCGGCGACAAGAAGAACTCCCTTCAGGGCGAATCCCTCCAGCCCGGTGACGTGAAATTTGTCGATGTCAACGGCAACGGCAAGATTGATAAAGGCGACGACGACAAGACGATGATCGGCGACCCCAACCCCGACTATACCGTAGGCCTTACCATCAACCTCGCCTTCAAGGGCTTCGACTTCTCACTCAACGGCTACGGATCATTTGGTCAGCAAGTGGCAAAGAGCTACCGCCAGTTCTCCGACCATCCCGACGACAACTACTGTACCGACGTGTACACCAAATACTGGACCGGAGAGGGCAGCACCAACCGCTATCCCCGTTTCTCCGATGGAAAGACCGCCAACATGTCCGAAATATCCCGTGTATGGATAGAGGATGCCGACTTCTTCAAGATCTCCCGTGTCTCTATAGGTTACGACCTGAAGCGCGTGATTCGAGCGCTCCCTGTGACCAAGTGTCATATCTATGTGGCTGCCAGCAACATGTTCACCTTCACCAAATACTCAGGCATGGATCCTGAGGTTGGTTTCGGCAATGGTACAAGCTGGGCATCCGGCATCGACTGTGGTTATTATCCTTCCTCCCGTTCCTGGCAGGTTGGTCTGAACATCAATTTTTAGAACCCCTCTTAATCTTTGAAGAATATGAAAAAGAATATGATATTCCTGATGGTGTCCGCCGTATGTGTGCTGTTGGCTGGCTGCGATGACTTCTTGGACACCGAGAGCCTTACGATGAAAGATACGTCCAACTTCCCTATCAATGAGACGGATGCCATCCAGATGGTCAATGGCATTTACTCTGCGATGAACCGCAACCTTGCCGACCCAGAGGAAGACCCCTTCTACATTTTCGACATTGCTTCCGACGACCGTCTGGGCGGCGGCAGCCAAAGCAACATCGGTGCTCAGGGTGTTGACCGACTCATGAATTCATACGTGGACTGGATGAAACCATTATGGCAGCAGCGTTACGCCGGCATTAACCGTGCCAACAGCGCCCTGGAGACTATCGACAATGTGACAGGATGGACATCTGAGAACAAGAAGAATCAACTGCTGTGTGAAATCCATTTCCTGCGCGCCTTCTATTATTTCAACCTGGCACAGGTGTTCAACGGCGTACCATTGGTGCTGAGCACAGAACCACAGAACCTTCCCAAAGCCACCCCTGACGAGGTTTATGCCCAAATAGCCTCCGACCTGAAGAAAGCCATTGAGTATGGTCCCGCCACCAAATATCCAGAGTTTGGCGACGGCCATGCCTCCCGCTGGTCAGCCGAGGGTATGATGGCCCGCGTGTGGCTGTTCTACACCGGTTTCTACAAGAAATCCGAACTTCCCCTCCCTGCCGAGGAAGGCGGCAGCATCTCCAAGGCGCAAGTGGTATCCTGGCTCGAAGACTGCATTCAGAACAGCGGCTACGGTCTTGTCTCTGACCAGCGCAATCTCTGGCCTTACACCAATCCCTACACTGGCAAAGACTACAAGTATGACATCGACAACGGTCTGAACTGGGAAACCGATGAGAACATCGAAAACATGTTCGCTATCAAGATGTCGAACAAGCCTGGATGGAGTGCCGACGCACAGCTGCGCCACAACCGTATCGTGGAGTTCTACAGTCTGCGCAAGACCAATGAGACCGCCTTCCCCTTCTCCGTGCAAGGCTATTCCAACGGACCGGTTTGCGAGAAGTTGTGGACTGATTGGGCCGCCGACCCCGACTATGCTGGCGACTACCGCCGTGTGGGTTCCATCTGTGACCGTGCTGTTGAAATACCCGACTATAAAGGTGATCCAGCCAAGGAGGTGGAGAACACCAACCTGCTTGCCAAGAAATACATCGGCTGCGAGGCCTACGATCCAGAGACAGGCCAGCGCATGCTCAGTTACGGCTATTTCTACGGCAGTGAGAACAACCGCCAGACCGGTCTGACACAGTCACTCGTGTGGCTCCGTTTTGCCGACGTGCTTCTGATGCACTCAGAGCTCAGCGATGGCAAGGTCGTCTACAACGGCAAGAGCGGTCTGAATGCCGTCCGTCAGCGCGCCAAGTTGCCCGACATCCCCTATTCTTTGGAGAATTTGAAAAAGGAGCGCCGCTATGAACTTTGCTTTGAGGCCATCCGCTGGAATGACCTTCGCCGCTGGGGTGATGTGCAACAGAAGGTAGCCAACCAGGTGGGCAACAACATTCTCAACCAAGGTATTCCCGGACAGTATGCGTTCACCAACGACTTCATGCAACGTTATCAAGAGACTGGAGGTGGATTCTTCAAGATTCCTGAAGATCAGGTGACGCTGTCGGAAGGAGTATTGGAGCAGAATCCCGGTTGGGGTGACGGCACCAACTGGGCCAAGGGCGACCTGCCTTACAAGTTCAAATAGTAAGTGAGAACTTTTTACATTTAACAAGAGGTACAGAGATACAAAGGTAATTATCTCTGTACCCTTGTTTTTATTTGTTGAGATTTATATTAGAAGTAAAAAAATCGTTTTTGCATTGCTTTCCGTTCGGCTTCAAATAAATTCCTCATGCTCGAGAATGCAAAATCTTTAGCATTTTGCTCACTTAATAGGATTTTTCACTATCTTTGCAGACGAAAAGGTATCAAGTTATCAATCAAGGCCATCCGATATGAAAAAGATCATTATACTCTTATTGATGCTGCTCTCCATCAGTACTGTCAGCCAAGCTTCTGTAGGCGGTCCTACGTTCTACTACAAGTTT
The DNA here is from genome assembly GCA_947306845.1 of uncultured Prevotellaceae bacterium. The sequence continues at coordinate 6,603 of CAMZHP010000049.1, read as the reverse complement.
GTTGCACAGCCCAATGAGACGGGAGCTGGCAAGGTGTATGTCACCAACAAAGAGGTGGGAGTGGAAAATGCAAAATATTACGACTATTACGGCACATCGGTGTTTACAGAAGGGTCGCTTCCTAACGTAAAGACTGTCACTGTCACTGCCTTTCTGTACGCCCAACCCACTGACGGCTATATTTTCACTCATTGGGCCAGGGAAGAGAATGGAAAGGAGACTGTCTTCAGCCATGCCCGGCACGCCGCCGACCTGGTGACCACCACCAACACCGACAAGACCAATCCTAAAATCAATTACTTCAAGGCATATTTTGCCAAAGCTGGCCTTGTTTATCCCTTGTCATCGGATGACGCTCTCGGCACCGTCATGATCGACATCCCCACCAATACCATTGGTGATGTCGTCACGATGACAGCCATCCCCGACTTGTTCAGCGGCCAGTTCAAAGGTTGGCGGCGCAACAACCAGAGCACCTTGATTACCGACAATCCCCTCACTCTTGAGGTATCCAATGCCAACCGAGGAGTTTACACCGCCGTCTATGAGCCTAAAGGAGTGGAAGACAAAGGCGTATTCGTCATCATGCAGAATGTGGGCACCAAACGTTATTTCGGTGTTACAGGTACCTCAGAAAACACTTTTGGAGAAAACCAACGCTATTTCTTGAATTCCATGATGCTGGTGGATGATGACAATAGCGACCAATACTACACGCCTGCTTTCCTGCTGAATATCAAGGGAACCCCCAATGGTACCGGAGGTCTCAACGATGTCATTATCGAGAGTCAGGGCATCAGCACCTATGACATCAGCGACCAGCATTTCAAGATGGAAAACTTTGAAGAAGATGAATATTTCATCTTTGGCTCACAAAACGGTTTCACCGGCTACCTGAAAGACAATGGCTTTGCTGACACAGGCAAAAGCCAGATGGAGCTTATAGGCAGCTACCACAGTCCTGGAATTTGGAATCGCTGGAATTACAACAGAGACTATGCCTGGCGTTTCCATCTCATAGATGAAGATCATTTTGACACCAACTACATAGGAGCGAAAGCAGATGCAAGCACTCTGAAAAACGGCAAATATTACACAACGATGTACACATCGTTTGCATATGAGTGCCGTGATGGGATGAAAGCTTATGTCGCAGACAAGTTCATGGACAATGGCGACGTTCATTTGAAAGAAGTGAAAAAAGGCAGGGTACCCGCCTTCACCGCCGTGGTGTTGGAGTGCAACGGCACCACCCCTAGACAGAATCGCATGATGCCACTGACAGAAGACCTTAGCCCCATTGAAAACAACCTACTCAAAGGAGAAATCTGGCTCAATGATGAGAGTGGCGACCCAGACAACTACCGCACGAAGTTTGATCCCTCAACCATGCGTTTGCTCTCAAAGAAAGGCACTTTTGGCAAAGATCCCGCCACCGATCCTCTGAACGGCAATGCCGTGCTCACCTATATCCCCAACAACACTTGCTATCTTGACTTGAGCGACCAGCCCACTCTTCCAGATGAGATATCAATAGACAAGACCTCTGATGACAAAAAACTTTGGGGAGATGCCAACGGTGACGGTCGCACAGACATAGCTGATGTCACCTGCATCGTGGACTACATTCTCGGCAAGCCGTTGTCAGTGTTTATATTCAAGAATGCTGACACAGACGAGAACAGCAAGATAGAGCTGAATGATGCCTTGCTCATCGTCGCTTACATCCTTGGCAGATTATAAAACGACAACACTCTATCCCAGATGTTATTCTGGATGCCTATTACATTTAACCGAAAATGACATGAAAAAGCTATTCATCCTCCTTTTTCTTGTCGTGGGCAGACTTATTGCCCATGGCCAACCCTATCCTTACCAAAACCCGAACCTGAGTTCAGAACAGCGTGCCGCCGACCTTATCTCCCGGCTTACATTGGCTGAGAAAGCCAGCCTGATGAAGAACACTTCCCCCGCTATCCAACGTTTGGGAATTCCCCAGTTTGACTGGTGGAACGAGGTACTTCACGGTGTGGCAAGAAATGGTTTTGCCACGGTGTTCCCCGCCACCATCGGCATGGCAGCCTCCTTTGACGACGGTCTGCTCTTTCAAGTGTTTGATGCCGCCGGCAATGAGGCCCGTGCCAAGGCCAATACGGCCCGCCGCAGCGGTGTCATCAAGCAATATCAGAGTTTGTCGTTCTGGACTCCCAACATCAACATTTTCCGAGACCCCCGTTGGGGCCGCGGCCAAGAGACCTACGGTGAAGATCCTTTCCTGACAGAAAAGATGGGACTTGCTGTTGTCCGAGGACTTCAGGGCGACGGCAGCCACAAATACCGCAAGTTGCTTGCGTGTGCCAAGCATTTCGCCGTTCACAGCGGACCAGAATGGAACCGTCATGAATTCAATATAGAGTCTCTGCCAGAGCGCGACCTATGGGAGACCTACCTACCCGCTTTCAAGGCACTTGTCCAAAAAGGAGAAGTAGCCGAGGTGATGTGTGCCTACCAGAGCATTGACGGCGACCCTTGCTGTGGGAACACCCGTTACCTGCAACAGATTCTTCGCAAGGAATGGGGATTCCAAGGCATTGTGACCAGCGACTGCGGTGCCATCAATGATTTCTGGCGCCCTGGGCGTCATGGTGTCTCAGCCAATGCCCGCGAGGCCTCAGCCAAAGCTGTGCGTGCAGGAACCGACGTGGAATGTGGCAGCAACTACCTGACGCTGCCCGAGGCTGTAAAGGCCGGCGAGATCACAGAGGCTGAAATAGACGTGAGTCTCAAGCGTCTTCTCAAAGCCAGGTTTGAATTGGGCGACTTCGACCCAGAGGCTTTGGTTGACTGGCAGCAGAGCGATGAGCGATGTGTGGCCAGCAGAGCCCACAAAGACCTGGCACTCAAGATGGCCCGTGAATCTATGACCTTGCTTCAGAATCGCGGTTCAATTCTCCCTCTCGCCAAGGACAATAGCAAGATCATCGTGATGGGTCCCAATGCCAATGACTCTGTCATGCAATGGGCCAACTACTCCGGCTATCCGACCAGCAACACCACCATTCTTCAAGGCATTTGCAAGAAAGTGGGAGACGTGAAATACTACCCTGCCTGCAGCCTTACCAAAAACGAGATTGACGAGAGCCTGTTTGGCAACATCATAAGTCCTGACGGCAAAAGCGGCCTGCGTGCCACCTATTACAACAACAAGCAAATGAGTGGAGAGCCAGTTGCCACGGTATACCTCAGCGAGCCCATCAACCTGAGCAACGGCGGCAACACCGTTTTTGCCCCCGGTGTCAATCTGGAGCAGTTCTCCGCCCGCTATGAGGGCATATTTGTTCCCAAGTCAGATGAGAAGGTGCTTTTCACGTTGAAATTTGACGACGGCGTACGGCTGATTGTCAATGGCGACACCCTCGTCAATGTGTGGCGTGGCCGTGACCGTATCCAAGTCAGTGAGCAGTCACTCCAAGTCAGTGCCGGAAAGGAATACCGCATTCAGGTCGACTACATGCAGAATGCCGACATGGCCTCCCTTCAGTTCGACATCGTGAGGAAAGCCAATCCAACCATGGAGGATGTTGTGAGACAGGCATCAGGTTATGAGACCGTCATTTTCGTAGGAGGCATCTCACCCCGCCTTGAAGGAGAGGAGATGAGAGTCGATGCCCCAGGTTTCAAAGGCGGTGACCGCACCGAAATCGAGCTTCCCGAAGCCCAGCGCAAGGTACTTGCAGCGCTCCATGCCGCAGGCAAGAAGGTGGTTTTCGTCAACTGTTCTGGCAGTGCCATCGGTTTGGTTCCCGAAACAGAAACTGCCTATGCCATTCTTCAGGCATGGTATCCCGGAGAGGAAGGTGGCAATGCCGTTGCCGATGTTCTTTTCGGCGACTACAATCCCGGAGGGAAACTTCCCATCACCTTCTACAAGAGTGTGAACGACCTGCCCGACTTCCTCGACTACCGCATGGCTGGCCGCACCTACCGCTATTTCAAAGGCGACGCCCTGTTCCCCTTCGGCCATGGTCTAAGCTACACCACTTTCAGCATTTCGAAACCCGTTTACAAGAACGGCAAGGTGAGGGTGAAAGTGACCAATACAGGAAAGACAGCCGGCACTGAGACCGTCCAGGTCTATATCCGCCGCATGGCAGACGCCAAAGGTCCACTGAAGACGCTCCGCGGTTACGCCCGCGCCACCCTTTTGCCCCAGGAGACCAAGACAGTAGAGATTGATTTGCCTCGTGAGCAGTTTGAGGGATGGGATGAAGTGACCAACACGATGCGGGTGTTGCCTGGCCAATATGCCATCATGGTGGGCAACTCCAGTGCCAAGGAAAGTCTTCAAGTCATCAAAACAAAAATAAAATAGGATTTCACTTGAAATATTTTGCTCCACTCAGCAAAAAAGCGTAATTTTGCATCATGATGGAATTAAGAAGACACATTGAAATATTGCTCCTGAGCCATGACTGTGTAATAGTGCCCAATCTGGGCGGATTCATGGCCCATCATGTCGCCGCCCGTTATGATGAGGCCGACGGCATGTTCATTCCCCCCTTCCGTTCCCTGGGTTTCAATTCCCAGCTGAGCATGAGTGACCCAGTGCTGGCGCAGTCCTACGCTGAAGCCTACGACCTCAGTTTCCCTGAGGCAGTCAGCCGTGTGGAGCACGAAGTGAACCTTCTCAAGGAGCGCATCGCCAAGAACGGCCGGTATGAGTTTGCAGGAATCGGTACCCTGTTCATCAACAACGACGGGCGTTATGAGTTTGAGCCCTGTCCATCAGGCATTCTCACCCCCTCGCTTTACGGATTCGGTGCATTTGAAATGCCACTGCTCCGCCATGCCACGAACACGCCATCGCTTGTGTCGCTTGAGACCAAGCCCATGAGCATCATCCATCCAGCCTCCACCCATACTACAAAATTAGCCACTATCATGTCGCACATAGACGAGAGAAACCAACCTTCCGAGGAGAAAACCATCAGCATCAAGGTCAGCCTTTTGCGCAATCTGGCAGTCACTGCTGTAGCTGCAGTTGCGCTGCTTCTTTTTGCCCGTCCTGTACCTCCTGGAGAGGAACTCTCGTCCACCTCACCCGCGTCAGAGGCCAGCATGTTGTCGCTCCCCAACGAAGAGTCCACAGCAGCATCTGACCAAACAGCCGAGCTTCCGAGCATTGTGGCCGGCCTTGAGAAGATGTCGAAAATGATTGAGGAGAGCCAGGAGCAAGGTATTGTTCCCGAGGAAGGTTCCTACACCATAGTTCTTGCCTACAGTCTTCCATTGGAGAATGCCAAGATGTTCCTCTCCGAGGTGAAGGACAAGGGAGCCCGCAAGGCAGTTCTGATGACTTTCAAGGGAGAGAATGTCATTGCTTTTGGCAGTTATGCAGAGAAGAGCGAAGCCTATGCTCAACTTCAGCAGCTCATTGCCGACGGCAGTATCCAGAGCGGTTGGATCATGCAAGTGAAATAAGATGAAAAGGGTTCGTTGTCCGAAATGTGACGAGTTCATCACCTTTGATGAGACCAAATACGAAGCCGGTCAGTCACTGGTTTTTGAGTGTCCGAACTGCCACAAGCAGTTCGGCATTCGTATGAATGTGTCCCGTCTTCGCAACACCCAGAAAGAAGAACATCCTGATGAGCAAGCCAACGAGTCCGGCTGCGGGTCGATTGTGGTCATCGAGAACGTGTTCCACTACAAACAGGTACTTCCCCTCCACATGGGCGACAACACCATCGGGCGTTATATGAAGGGAAGCAAGACCAATACTCCCATTGAGACCAATGATCCTAGTGTGGACATGCTCCACTGCGTGGTCAATGTGTCGCGTGACAAAAATGGTCGTCTGAAATACGTGCTTCGCGACGGTCCCAGCAATACTGGCACCTTTGTAGACAATCAGATACTTGGCGATCGCGAGCGTAGGGTCATCACCGACGGAACACTATTCACCATCGGAGCCACCAGCATCATCCTCCGTGCCTCAGAAAGCTGAACAGCTTTTGCAGGGCAACCTGGGGAAAATGCGCTTGTCTTATTTTCTCAGTTGCAATTTAGGTATCCTGTATTTCTCACCTTCTTTAGGCTCATTGTTGCCATTATTGGCAACGACGAGGTAAATATGTATGTCAGTACCGAGGAAAATCCGCGAGATAGTAGCTAAATCCTGACCTGGCATGACAGTAATAACGGTATCAATACCTACAATGTCGTATGCGCCATAAGGAATCTGTGCATTCATTGCTTCATAATTGATGGTGTCGGCAGGCACAGCCACCTCGGCCACCTCCATTGTATCACCCACGTTCAAGGAATCCACCATCTGGACAGCAGTGTCGGCCAGAGCGACGTCATTGTCCTGATGACGCAAATGCAACAGCAGGGAGATAAGTCCTATTGCAAGGGCTAACAGGGGAAGCCCATACATCCAAAACCGCGAACGGGCAGGAGATGAGGGGGGAGCCTCTGGGGGAACTGGAGAGGCTAGAGGATCTGGAGAGTCTAGAGAATCTAGAGGATCTGGAGATTCTAGAGGATCTAGAGGATCTAGAGATTCTAGAGGATCTAGAGATTCTAGAGGATCTAGAGAAT
>CAMZHP010000048.1 GCA_947306845.1 uncultured Prevotellaceae bacterium | reverse complement strand
GAATCTTACAACAGCCTAGATAATGATTCGCGTCTTGTGATAGTTCTCACGGAACTCGGAAGGGCTGCACCCCTTCTTTTTCTTAAAAATGCGGTTGAAGTTGCTGAGGTTGTTGAATCCGCAGCAGAAACAGATTTCTGAGATACTCCTTGACGTGTCGACCAACATTCTCGAAGCAGCACCCAACCTCATGTCAATAATGTAATCGGTGAGGTTACGCCCAGTGTGCAGTTTGAAGAACCTACTGAAAGCACTCGGGCTCATGCCGGCGATGTCGGCCAACTGTGCCAGCCGGATCTCATCCATGAAATTCTTGCTGATGAAGTTCTTCACTTTGAGGATGCGCCGGCTGTCATCCTCAACAGCAATCTTGGCAAAACTCGATGATGCCAGAGGACGTGCACCACTACACTTGGAGAGCTCATAAAGTATGGTCAGGAACTGAATGACTGCATAGAAGCCCTCCTTGATGGAACTCAGCGTATCTAGTTTGTCATACACCCTCATAATGGCGCTTACGGGGAAGCACAATCCCTTGCGCGCCTCATTGAGCATCTTCTGCATGGGCAGGAAAGGTGTCTTGCCCAAGAAGGAGTCTTCTCCCATCGGGAAGTCGAATTGCACCGTTATCTCCCTGATTTCCTCGCTTTGGCACTCATGCTGTTCCCACACATGTTCCAAATCAGGACTGGTGATGAGCACAAGGTCGTATTCTCCGATGACCTCGCTGCTGTCGCCCACAATCCTCCTAACACCTGTGGCATGCTCGACATAATTGAGTTCGAAAGCCTCATGGTTGTGTATGGGATAGGTGAACTCTTTCTTCCGCCTGTCGGCGATATAGAGCACATCCTTTCCCATGAGAGGTGTTATCTCGTGTATGATTCTCCTTTCATCCATAAGCAAAAAAGCATCACTCTATGTCTCAAAGTTTGAGTCCTTTGAGTATCTCGCTGATTTTCTGAATGGTGGTCACTCTGGTAGGTACTAGTGGCAGCCTCAGCACATTCTCGATGAAGCCCATCTCATGGAGGAGTGCCTTCACGCCGGCAGGATTGCCGTCAACGAACAGCAGGCTATAGAGGTCGGTGAACTTATGGTGAATCTTGCGGGCTGCAGCATACTCGTTATTGAACTCCAGCCTTATCATGCGCGAGAATTCCTTGGGCAGCGCATTTCCGATGACGGAGATGACACCCACGGCGCCACTTGCCACCATGGGATAAGTGAGCGCGTCGTCGCCACTGATGATGTCGAAGCGGTCGGGCTTGTGCTTGATGATCTCGTCCACCAGTTCCAAACGTCCGCTGGCTTCCTTGATTGCCACGATGTTTTCGCAGTCGCTGGCCAGGCGGCAGGTCGTCTCCGCCTTCATCAGCACACCGGTACGTCCCGGCACATTATAGAGCACTACTGGCAGGCGCGAGGCCTCGGCAATCGTCCTGAAATGCTGGTAAAGTCCTTCCTGTGAAGGTTTATTGTAGTAGGGGCACACACTCAGCACACCGTCGATACCCTTGAAATCTCCATTTTGCAACTGCTCAACGACAGCGGCAGTATTGTTGCCTCCGCACCCCATCAGGATGGGGACACGTCCTTTCACCTGTGCTACAATCTGCTGACGGATACGTGTTTTCTCATCCTCTGTAAGGCAAGGTGTCTCGCCAGTGGTAGCCAAGATGCAAAGAAAATCAGCTCCATTGTTAAGCTGATAGTCAACCAGTTTCTCAATCGCCTCATGATCTACACTTCCATCCGTCTTGAACGGTGTGACCAAAGCGATGCCCAATCCCTTGAAAATATTCTGAATCATATATTTAACTTACATTCTGCTTATACGCAGACCGTTTTTGCTACTTTTTGGTGCAAAGGTACAAATAATCACTGTAAAAACGTCATAAAAAAGAAGGATTCGCAGAAAAAGGGCTCAAAAACGTTGACTTGTGTACTATCGCGCTATTATTCCTCACACTCTAATTAGCCTGAATTGATTACAAATATGCCACAAAAAGACCGGGCATTTTCCTGTTCTCATTTTTTTTGATTACTTTTGCCCATCAATCACCCACAAAAGGAAACATGCAAGACAAAGGCATCACACTCAGCATTCTCATCCCCACGTACAACCAAGTGTGCGTGGCATTGGTGAGGTCACTACAGACACTGGCTGAGCAAGAAAGCGACCTTTCGTATGAGATTCTTGTGGGCGACGACGGTTCCACCGACCCTACCGTGTTGGAAGCCAATGAGGCCATCAACACCCTGCCCCATTGCCGACACATCATCAGAGGAGTCAACACAGGCCGCTCGGCCATCAGGAACTATCTCGTACGTGAGGCCAGCCACAACCTGCTGCTGTTTATCGATAGCCACATGTCGGTGGTTTCCAATGATTATATCGCAAGATACCTGCGCTGTCACGACCATGACTTGGTTTATGGCGGCTATAGCATCAGCAAGGGCGCAACAAAGCCCAAAGGAAATCTCAGACTGGCCTATGAGCAATCGTGCATCAATCAGCAGCGGGCAGAAGAACGTGCCCTGTCGCCCCATGCCCATTTCCACACCTGCAACTTCATGGTGCACCGCGAGGTGATGCTCCGCCATCCCCTTGACGAACGGTTCACTCGATATGGATATGAGGATGTGTTGTATGGCAAGACGCTCAAGGACGCTGGAGTCGGCATTTTTCACATTGATAATCCCTTGGGGTTCAATCACTTTGAAAGCAACGAGCGGTTTATGGAGAAGACCGATGAAGGACTGCAAACCCTTTGGGATTTTCATGAAGAACTCAGAGGCTACTCCCGCCTGCTCACCCTTGCTGAGAGATTGGAGCGATGGCATCTCGCCTGGTTGCCGCGTTGTTTTTTTCGGATGTCAGGAAATACCTTGCGTCGTCTTCTCACTGGCAGTCACCCCACCCTATCTGCTTTCAAAGCATATCGCCTGAGTAAGCTTTGCATGCTGATGAAACAGTTAAAATAATAAATTTTTTTTGGCTTTTCGGTTGGTTTCACTATATTTGCAACATATTTTGAGAAAAAAATGTTTCACTAAAAAGAATAAGATTATGAGAATCAGAACATTGATGATTATGTTGGTGGCAGGATTGCTGAACTTCACTGCTGCCAATGCTCAGTCGGAGCTGACCCCTGAACAGCAGCAAGCCCGTGAAGCACAACTGAAACAAGCAAAGGAAGAGAAAGAGAAAGCCGCCAAGATTGTCAAAGAGCAAAAGGAGGCCGAAAAGAAGGCCAAGAAGGCCGAGAAAGAGCGGAAGGCTGCCGAGAAGAAAGCAAAGAAACAAGAGAAAGAGCTTAAGAAGCAACAAAAGCTCCAGAAGAAGGCTGAGAAGGCTGAGAAAGCCCGCATCAAAGCCGAGAAGAAACAAGCCAAAGCACTTAAAGAACTACAAAAAATGCAATAAGGAAAAAAGGGAGCGCCTGGAGCGCTCCCTTTTTTTTCAGGCTCGTCGAACGGGTCATACCTGAAAGACAAATAGGCTTTGTCGAACAAAGATCAATCAATGCTCTTGAGGTTGTATTTTCTGGAACCCAATCCGATTTTCTCTGCATGCTCGATGGTATGTATGCCATGCTGCCGGTTGATGCGTTCCATGAGCGGTTTGTTGTCATTGCCCTCCGACGGAGTCATGTTGAAGATGATGTCGACGCAGGCCTGGTCGAGCGCCACGGGGTCAAGGCTGGCCAAGATGCCATAGTCCTTGAGCTTGACAGGTTCGGGATTGGCCACGCAGTCGCAGTCGACAGTCATATTGTTCATCACGGCAATGTAGAGGACTTTCTTGCCACCATCAAAATACTCGTGCACCGCCTGGGCTGCAGCAGCCATGGACTCAAGAAAGCCATCCTGATCATCCACATGCGACCAAAGTCCCTCAACGACCTGCTGATAGCCTGCCGTGTGGATATTGGCTTTTCCGTTGGCAGATGCCACACCGATACTTGCGTTCTTGATAGCTCCGCCCAGTCCACCCATGGGATGCCCCTTGAAGTGAGCCAGGTTGATCATGAAGTCATAGTTTTTGAGATGCGAACCCACTATGTCGTATTTGATATGGGTTGTGTCCTTCACGGGGATGTTGAATTCCCCTTCCTCATCCATCAGGTCAACCTTGAAAGCCGGCAGGAAGCCATGGTCGCGAATGGTCTGCCAGTGAGCCTCAAAGGTAGCCCTTTTCCCACCATAAGCCGTGTTGCACTCCACGATGGTGCCTTTCACCTCATCCACCAGGTTTTTGATCAATGCAGGCTTCAGATAATTGGGATTACCCGCCTCGCCGGTGGAGATTTTCACCGCTACGCGTCCTGTAGCCGGGCGTCCCAATGCCTTGTAAATACGTACGAGTGATTCAGGAGAAATGTCGCGGGTGACGTACACCGTCGGGGTCACTTTCTCTGCTGTCGGAGGAGGCAATTGACTCTCGGCTGTTTCCTGGGTCTTGGTGGTGGTTCCGCCGCATGAACATAACATGAGCGCAGCAGTCATCATCGCTGAAAGTGCGATTTTTCTCAAAAATGTCTTTTTCATATTCATATCATGTGAGGTTATTGGTTATTGTTTTTTGTTGAAATCTCAAAAAGGTCTCAAAATTAGAGTCCGTCACCGGTTTTTACGCTTCATATACCAACTATGGGTGAAAATGACATAGAGCAATAGCGCCACTACCGTAAGCACTAGAGCGATAGAAGTGACCCCCATAGAGAGAGCCCCCTCTCCACCTTCATCCGGGCCTGCCATAGAGATACCCCATCCCATTCCTGCGACCAGTCCCATCTCCCATGAAAGAAAGAAAGAGCTCTGCGAGGTTCCACGCTTGCTGTGATGACTGAGTTTGATGAAAAACAGCAGGAAACGTGACCCAATCAGGCCCATTCCAAGTCCGATGAGCACAGGGATGGTGTAAGGTGTGGTTTGTTTGCCCGACATCATGAGCAGTATGGCAAAAATGATCAAGATAAGTGCACAGACGGTCTCGCTTTTCAGTTCCGCGTTGACAAAAACATATTTCTCTGTCACTATTGCCAGAAGGAATCCCAACATCAACGCAGCGAAAAACAGCGGTGTGCCGAGATGGCCCGCCAAAAGCAATCCTATGGCCAACGTGATGACCAACAGATTGACAGAAAGTGCCCAGGCCTCTGGAAGGAAAAAACGGTCGAGACTGAACAGCCTCACATCATCCTCTGGAGTGCGGAAAGGAAAACTCACCATCAGCACAAGGAGTATGGCGGCCAAAGTCAATCCCGCACTCACCCATATCGCCGTCTCCAATCCATTTGAGCGCATCACCAAGATGGCCGCGAGCGGTCCGAGCGACACAGCAAACCTTCCGAACCAAGCTGCGGCATAATTCGCCTCTGTGCGTTGTCTGGCCTCACAGGTATCGATGACCAAAGTACTGGTGAGCACCATCTGAGCCAAACCGAAAAGCGCACCTGTAGCGACTCTCATTCCTATCATGATACGGGTCGTTGCCAAAGGATGGTTGGCAGGAAACATGACAGGTACCAACAGGCAAGCCCCCATCAGCAACATCGTCCAGATGCAAACCTTGTTGCGTCGATAACGCTGAACAAGTTTTGAACAAAACGGTCCGAGCAAAGGCAGTCCGACAGCGAATCCCCCAACTGCCCACGCCGTCGTCTGCCAAGGCACACCAGCCGACACCAATGACCTGTACACGACAACCATCTGCATATACACAGCCATCGTGAACAAAGTATTGGCCATGGCTAGGAACCAGAAGTCCTTGTTCCACAGTTTGATATGTATCGGTGTATTCTGCGTATCCATATTTCAAATATTCAGCAAGCGCCTGCAGTCATCCACGCTGACGTTGGTGAAATCAGGCACCACCCTGTCGCAAAGCGGTGAAATGCTGTCAGCAGAGTTGGTTGTCGACAGTCCCAACACAGCCATTCGTGCCGCCCGTCCTGCCTTCAGTCCGTTGAAACTGTCCTCGCAGACCACACATTCCTCTGAGGTTGCACCGAGACGTGCAGCCGCCTTGAGGAAACAGTCGGGCGAAGGCTTGCTCTCATCAAAATCCTCTGAGGTGAGCACAGCATCGAACATTTTAGGGAAATCCGGATGCGCCCGATACACCGCCGACATTTTGGCCTGATTGGAACTGGTGACCACAGCAGTCCTTACGTCCTGTTCTCTCAAAGCCCGGATGAAAGTGATGAATCCTGGCACATAGTCATAGTTCATCTGTCCCTCGTAAGCATCCAGGCGCCTGACAATCTCACGCTGTTCAGATGCCATATCATGAAAGTATCCATCGAATATCTGCACCAGTGTCTGTCCCTTGATGACATTTTCCAGTCCAGGATAATCGGGACGATACTCACGGCACACAGATCCCCAGAAGACAGAGTACTGAGGTTCGGTGTCGAACACCACTCCGTCGAGGTCGAAGAGCACGGCTCTCAATTGATTCTCCATTGTCTGAAATTTAGAAAATACGCTGCAAAATTAGTCATTTATCATGAAAAACAAGCAAGGGCGAAGCGAGAAAAGGCAATTCTGAAGAACAGGAGGAATAAAAAAGACATCAGCCACACCACTTTTGATAAAAAAAGACTATCTTTGCAATGTAATAGCAATCACCAATGAGAAAGAAATGCCTATGAGGAAACTGCTACATATTTATTTGACAATACTCTTGCTTGCCTTTGGCCTTCCGGCCATGGCCGACAAGATCATCACCTTCGATCTGAGTTCGGGTTATGAAGACACCCAAACTGTGGAAACGGTCGAGCAGGGTGGCATCACGTTGACTTTTGCTAAGGGTACTCATCCCAATAGCAGACCAAAATATTACGATAATGGAGAAGCTGTGAGATGTTATTATGGCAATACACTAACCATCTCATCCAACAATCTAAACATCACCAGCATTACCTTTTCGTTCAATTCCAACAATTCTTTCAAGAGCAGTAATTGCATCGTCAACACAGGAAGCCTTGAAACAGGAAACCCTTCGATATGGAAAGGAGAAGCCAAAGAAGTGGTATTCACCAATTCCAGTACCAGCGACAAAAAGGAGGTATGGTATATCCAAACCATAAAAGTAACCCTTGCTGATCCACCCCTCCCAGAAGTGAACGGCATCTCTGCCCTCCGGGCCTTGGAAGACGGCACACAAGTGCGCCTTGTGCTGACCGAGGAAAACGCAGGCAACATCGAATGGGTGGATACCAATGACGGCACCTATGCCTATGTCCGCGACAACGACAAAGCGGTGCGCTTCAGCAATTTCCTCCCTGAGGATGCCGGTTGGCACACCTCTGCCGGCGGTGCCCTCATCGGCGCTGTTGACGGGGAATACCATATTAACAACGGCATGCCTGAGTTCATCCATATCGCCACCTCCATCGCCGACTCCATCCTCTGCCTCGACCATTGGCAAACTTGTAAGCCGACCACTGTCAGCGACCTGTCGGAACTGGCAGGCACAGACTACCGCGCCGACTATGTAGCGGTGGAAGGCGTAAGTCTCACCACAGACGACGGAGAACATTATGATATGGTGAGCGGCGACACCCGCATCGCCATGACCAACAAATTCGGGTTGAGCGACCTCATTCCTGAAGATATCACGGACCAGGAGTTCAATATTGAAGGCATCCTGGGCACAAATGAGGATGGCAGCGCCTCAGAACTATACTGCACCCATATCAAAGAAGTCTTGCCGAATCTGGCTCTCAGCGAGACGCTAAAAAGCAACACCGCCACCATAGGCAACTACAATGGGCGTGAGGTGAACATCACTGTCGAGCGGCATCTGGTGACCAACATGTGGAACACCATCTGCCTGCCTTTCGACATCTATGAGTTCTCCGACATCGTCGGCACTGCCAAACTGGCGGAGTTCACCGGCTACGACGCCACCAACAACACCTTGGAGTTCTCTTCCGTTGACGACTTGAAAGCAGGTCATCCCTACTTGATCTATCCCACCGAAGACATGACGGTCATCCACATCAAGGGAACAAATATATCCAGCGAGATGACCCCAGTGACTTACGGCATCTATGAAATGGTAGGCATCTACGACCCGACAACACTCTATGAGGGCGACAGGCAAGTCATGTTCCTCGGCAACAACAACATCCTCTACCATCCGAACGTGACCAACGACCTGAAGGCGTTCCGCGCCTACTTCCGCACCGCGTCGGAGACTTCAGCCAACATCTGCATCGACGGCATCGTCAGTGACATCCGCACAGCCACTATCGACGAGATAGAAAGCGACCAGCGCATCTACAACGTCAGCGGCCAACTGATGGGCACCTCCAGCCGAGGTTTGCAGAAAGGCATCTATGTGAGCAACGGCAACAAAGTGGTCATCAAATAAGGAGGAAAGAGACATGAGAAAATACTTCTTCGCACTAACCCTGTTGCTCTGCTCGCTGACCGCCATGGCCCAAGAGAGAAAAGACACTGTCGTCATCACCCTGCGCAACGGCACCGAGGTGAGATACACCAGTGACAAATTCGATCGCGTCCAAATCATTTACAACCTGCGCTATGGCGTGAAAGTCTACCTGAAGAACGGCAAGTCAAAGGACTACCTCGCCACAGAGGTGAGAATCGCCAAATACCAATCTGGCGGCGAGGTGGTGGCCGACAACAACAGGAACCGCAACCTCTACCGCGCCAAACTGCTGGAATATCCCCATCTGGCCGAAGACTCCACCATGAACCAACTCATCATCAAGTCCACACCCGAATTTGGAATTACCTACAGCGCGGAGTGGAGTTACCGCGACAAAGCCAACCGCTGGTCGTGTTACCAAATGTATAAAAATATGTTGGACACTGCGTCGCGCAACAATGACTTCTATGAGGATGAGGAAATCCCGGAGCAATACAGGTCCAAACTTGCCGACTACAAAAGTTCAGGCTTCTCAAGAGGCCATCTCTGCCCCTCTGCCGACCGCCGGTGCTCCGATGACCAGAACAAGCAGACATTCTTCCTGAGCAATATACAGCCTCAGTGGCAAAACCACAACGGGGTGCTATGGTCCAATTTTGAAAAAAAAGTTAGAGACTGGGCAGACATCTGCGACACCCTCTATGTGGTGAAAGCCGCCACAATACGCAGCGACCAGGTGTATGAAGAAAAATGCAACGGCAAACTTCTCGTACCCAGGTATTTCTACATGGCTTTGCTGGCCTATTACAAAGAGACCGACAAATACGAAGCCATGGCCTTATGGACCGTGCATGAGGACAAATCCGTCACTGGAGCCGACTTCAAAGACTATGCCATCTCCATCGATGAACTGGAGGAACTCACAGGCATAGATTTCTTCTGCAACCTGCCCGACGACATCGAGGATGAGGTGGAGAGGGAGTGTCATAAAGACAAATGGAAATTGCCTGAATGACGTCAATCCACCTCACTACAAAAAACATTTACCCGATTATGAACAAGCAACTGTTGATTACCTTGATATCCACTTTAGTCATCGTCTCTGGCTGCACGGGCAATAAAGGTGACAGTGCAGTGACGATCAACAAAAAAGGAGCCATCGTGGAAGCTGAGGAAGCCGAGAAACCACATGCAGAGGATTTCATCCTGTCGTCTGCGGATAATGAATTCTGGCATGTTCACCACGACGGAAATGAGGTTTATGCTGATGTCTTCGACGAGGATGGCTTTTGGCGTTATAGTCAGGAGGGCACCTACAACGGCACACGCCTTCAGATGAAAGGTCATTCGCTCATCAATTCTATCATCACGCTGGATGTCACCCGCACCGGCGACCGGTTCAGAGGCAAACTGACCATTGTAGATGAGGGAGAGACCGACAAGGAGGATATAGAACTGAAAATAAAACAGGCAGCCACCCCCTGCAAGGGGCATGACCTCAACTTCGAGATCATCCGCAGCAACTATATGAGCGAATTCAAGATGGTCTACCGACCCAATCCCGGGAAGTATGCACGGTTTGACCTTGACGGAGACAGCATCGCAGAAACAGTGTGGGTGCGCAACGGTAATGGCGTGGAGAGCGGGGCGTTTTTCACGTTTGACCCCCGTTCCGGCCGGACAGCGTTCATCACCCCTGAGAACCAACACATCAAAGCCTTCTTCCAAGGCAATGTCATCAATGCCACGGTAGAAGGCATAGAAGGGTCGTCCACCCAGACATACTATGTGATAGAGGACAACCGAGTGACCCGTGTGATAGAAGTCATCCGTGAGTACAACGGCATGACCGGCGAAATGGACACGTCTTACACCGACATCTCCAATGGAAAAACACTCACGGAGAGCGAGTACAATGACTTTATCGACACATTAGTGCCAGAGGACATCACGCTCCACCCCACTTGGTTGCCTTTCCCTGCTACGAACTGAATTGCAACTCACGGATCAGTTGGCGCTGCCGCTCACTGAGATGGGTGGGCAATTTCACATTGTAGGTGATGATCAAATCACCAAAAGTACCATCGCCTCGGTCGAGGCCCTTACCCTTGAGACGCACCTTGGTGCCGTTTTGTGTCTCTGGGCGCACTTTCAGACGCACCTTTGCGCCATCCTTGAGAGAGAGAATGACCTCACCGCCCAGCAAGGCGGTATAGAGGTCGATATCAACGACTGCCGTCATCTCACCCTTATTGGTCTGGCGGGATCGCTGACGCGAACTGCCTCTTTGTCCGAAAATCTGCTCAAAGAAACTGCTGAAGCCACCTCCCCCTTTTGTGAAGGAACTGAAGTCGAATCCATCGAATGGCGACCCGCCACCCGACTGCCAATACTGCGATCCTCCATTTCCATTGCCAAAAGCCTCTGCCTGACGCCATTGTTCGCCATAAGTATCGTATTTCTTACGTTTCTCAGGGTCGCCAATCACCTCGTATGCCTCATTCAGCGCCTGGAATTTTGCCTTCGCCTTAGGGTCATCAGGGTGCAGGTCGGGATGAAACTGCTTGGCTCTTTTGAGAAAAGCCTTCTTCACCTCTGACTGTGGAATGTTGCGGTCAACACCCAAAATTTTGTAATAATCTATGAAAGCCATAAAACCTCCTTTTTTACCCTTATGGCAGCAAAAAATGTGCCACTTTGAGTTAGGAGTTTAGGAGTTTAGGAGTTTGGGAGTTTAGACGTATGATTCATTTATCAAACCTCAAATCAGTCCATCCTGTCCCGATAATCCTCATAGCCAAATTGCCGGAGCATCTCTAATGTGCCATCAGTATGGAGCAAGGCTATGGATGGATGTGTGATGCCATTGAACATACAAGTCTTGACGGTCGTATAGTGCAGCATATCCTCAAATATCACCTCATCCCCTACTTGAAGAGGCCGTGAGAAGCGCCAACTGCCCATAAAATCACCAGAGAGACAGCTATTGCCTCCGAGTCGATAGACAAGACCATCGCCACCGCCATCTTCTGCTGCCTCCATCGGCAAAGACTCCGCGCCACGAACGGCTGGCTGATAGGGCATCTCGAGACAGTCGGGCATGTGACAAGTGAAGCTGACGTTGAGGATAGCCGTCTGAATGCCATGATCAGTCACGATATCGACGACCTGAGAGCGTAAATATCCGGTCTCCCAACCGAAAGCGCTGCCTGGCTCCAAAATGACTTTCAGCCAGGGATATCTTGCCCTGAATCCACGCATCAGCCTGATAAGCAACGGTATGTCATAATCGGACCTTGTCATGAGGTGTCCACCGCCGAAATTGATCCATTTCACCTGTTCAAACCAAGGTGAGAATTTCTCCTCTATATGGTGCAGGGTACGCTCAAACACATCAGCCCCGCTCTCACAATGGCAGTGGCAATGCAAACCCTCGATATCATCAGGCAGTGTTTGGGGCATAGCATAGGCAGCGACCCCGAAACGGGTTCCAGGAGCACAGGGATTGTAAAGGGCCGTACCCACTTCACTGTATTCAGGATTGATACGCAGTCCGAGGCTCAGTGAGGGTTTCAAGGATTTTGCTCTCTTGGCTAGACGCTCATACTGAGACAGGGAGTTGAAAGTGAGGTGGCTGGAACAACGTATGATCTCGTCCAACTCGTCGTCTGTATATGCGGGCGAAAAAGTATGGGCGGGCACGCCAAACTCCTCTGCGGCAAGGCGTGCCTCACTCAAGGAACTTGCCGTAGTGGCATGGATATATTCTCTAAAAATGGGGAAAGTCTTCCAAAGGGCGAAAGCCTTGAAAGCCAGTATGATCTCCACGCCCGCCTCCTCTCCCACCCTTCGAATCAGGCTGAGATTACGGCGCAAGCGCTCTTCTTCCAAAATATAAATAGGTTTCTGCATCATATTCAAAAATTAGTTATGCAAAGATAATGCATAGGGAAGTATTTCAAAAATTTAACCGCATAAAATTGTGGGATTACTGGATTTTTCCTACTTTTGCAAATGGGAAAAGGGTGTTGCCGTTTTCCCACTAGAAAGAAGACAGCAGATGAAGCTTGCAATCATGACAAAACCCACATTCTTTGTGGAGGAAGACAAGATTTTGGAAGCCCTTTTTGAAGAAGGGTTGGATGACCTACACATCTATAAGCCAAATTCATCGCCTGTCTACACCGAGCGCCTGCTGTCCCTCTTACCGGAAAGCACCCATAAGCGCATCACGGTGCACGAGCATTATTATCTGAAAGAAGAATTCGGACTTGCCGGCATCCATCTCGAAGATGCCACCACGCAGCGTCCTTCCGGCTACAAGGGCAATTTCAGCCGTTCGTGCAGTGACCTGAGTTTGCTGAAGGAAGCCAAGAAAAAATCCCGCTATGTCATACTTCGCAACATCTTCGACAGCCTGTCGGTGAGTGAAGAGCATTCCAATTTCAGTTGGAATGAACTGCAGATGGCCTCACGTCAAGGTCTAATAGACAAGCATGTCTATGCGCTTGGAGGAGTGTCACTGGACAACATCCGACAATTGCGCGACCTCGGTTTTGGCGGAGTGGTGGTATGTGGTGACCTTTGGAACAAATTCGACATACACAACGAGACAGACTTCTCCAGTGTCATCAGTCATTATGAACAATTAAAATCAGCGATTGGATAAAAACGATATTACTAAAACATAAGACAATGAACGATCCAAACTCCTATTTGGTATTCTCAGGCACCAACACCCGCTATCTGGCAGAGAAAATATGCCAAAGCCTGGGATGCCCACTTGGCAAATTGCAAATCACCCGTTTCTCCGATGGTGAGTTCTCCGTATCCTATGAAGAATCCATCCGTGGGCGTGACGTATTCCTCGTGCAGAGTACTTTTCCCAACAGCGACAATTTCATGGAGTTGCTGCTGATGATAGATGCCGCCAAGCGAGCATCTGCACGCACCATCAATGCTGTGATGCCCTATTTTGGATGGGCCCGTCAAGACCGGAAGGACAAGCCCAGAGTAAGCATCGGTGCCAAATTAGTTGCCGACATCCTCAGCGTGGCTGGTGTGGACCGTGTCATCACCATGGACCTCCATGCCGACCAGATACAAGGTTTCTTCGATGTACCTGTTGACCATCTCTATGCCTCGGGGGTGCTCCTGCCCTACCTGCAGTCACTTCGGCTTGAAAACCTGGTCATCGCCTCACCGGATGTGGGCGGTTCGAAAAGAGCCAACACATATGCCAAGTATCTTGGATGCCCACTGGTGCTCTGCAATAAGACGCGCCTTCGTGCCAATGTGGTGGACAGCATGCAAATCATCGGAGATGTAAAGGACAAGAATGTGGTGATTGTGGACGACATCGTAGACACTGCTGGCACCATCACCAAGGCAGCCGACCTGATGAAAGAAGCCGGAGCCACAAGTGTGCGGGCATGTGCTTCTCACTGCGTGATGAGCGGACCAGCCAGCGACAACGTGCAGAACTCTGCTTTGGAGGAAATCGTATTCACCGACTCCATCCCCTATTCCAACCGCTGCTCCAAAGTGAAACAAATCACTGTAGCCGACATGTTTGCAGAGACCATCCGCCGTGTCATCAACAATCAGAGCATCAGCTCACAATATCTGGTATAAGATGAAGACATACTCCTACATAATGATGGCCTTCATAGCCATCCTCATGTCTGCTTGCGGTGAAAAGACCAGCTACGTTAACGGCACCATGGAAGGAGGAAAAGACGGGGATACCCTGTATCTCATCACCAATACCGAGACAGGCATTCCCATGGACACAGTGTTGGTAAAGAATGGCCAGTTTGACTATCAGACGGAACTTGACAGCACATGTGTATGCTATCTGCAATATGGTGACAATATTCAGCCCTTTTTCCTGGAGCCTGGTCACATCCAAATCAGTTTGAAAGATGACCTGTCAGAGAACGTTGTGGGTGGAACGAAGCTGAATGATGACTGGCAGACCATCAACAAAGCTGCTTTTGAGTACAAGAAGGAGATGATAGAGCTAACAGAAGAGGCAAAAAAGGACTCCAGCGAACTCAACATGCAAGCCATTTTACAGAAAGTGCAGGCAGCTCAGGCAAAGCTGTCGGACCTGTACTACAAAACGGCAGAGAAGAACATCCAGAATGAACTTGGTTACGTACTGGTGGCCAACCCCATGGCTCTCAGCGAGGAGCAAGTACTGAAACTAATCAATCAGATGCCTTCAAAAATGCATGCAAGAAAGGTAATCCAAGATCTGGAAAGATATATGAAAGGCAATGCCAGCCAAGAAACCGAAGAAGGCATCACTTTCAGCGATTTCTCAGCGGAGTCACCTGAAGGAAAGACCATCAATGCCATGAGTGTGGTGTCACAGCACAAGCTGACCATCATAGATTTCTGGGCCAGCTGGTGTGGGCCATGCATGCAGGAAATGCCTCACATGGTGGAACTTTACAAGCTATACAAGGACAAGGGACTTGGCATATTGGGCGTGTCACTTGACACCGATGCCGATGCCTGGCGTGATGCCATCAGCAAGTCAGGTGCCTCTTGGACTCATATATCAGAGTTGAAGCGCAACAGTGAGATTGCCAACATGTTTGGTGTGACGGCGATTCCCTTTACCCTAGTAGTAGACAAAGAAGGCCATGTGCTCGCCTCCGGGCTTGTAGGAAATGAGCTGGAAGATTTTGTGAGACAGCAGCTGAATTAGCTATAGACGAGATAGAAGCTATAGTTTCTATAGTTCCTATAGCTTCTATAGCTACTATAGTATCTATAAAAACTAAAGAAAAGACGTAATATTTAAGAGG
>CAMZHP010000047.1 GCA_947306845.1 uncultured Prevotellaceae bacterium | reverse complement strand
TATGAAGAGACTATTACTACTATCAACAATGATTGTCACAAGCGCCCTTGCTTGTCTTGCCCATCTTGTCGAAGCAAATTCGGAACGTGGATTAGTGGCATTACCTGCACAATCGAAAGGTATTTTTATCAGTTGGCGACTGTTGCCTAGTGATGATACCAGCACGACCTTTGACTTGATACGTGATGGTGAGGTCATAGCCTCAGACATTGCACGTTCGACTTCTTATACTGACGTAATGGGAGAGCCCACGAGCAAATACTCTGTTGTCGTAAAACATGATGGAGAAACGGTGGAAACGACATCTGCCATCACCCCTTGGAACCAAATCTTCACTACATTGAAGACCGATCGTCCTGAGGATGGTACAACCCCATCAGGTGAGAAATACAGCTATATTCCAAGTGATTGTGCCATAGCTGATGCAGACGGCGACGGAAAATTTGATTTATTGCTGAAGTGGGACCCGAGCAATTCCAAAGATAATGGATCGACAGGAAATGGCTATACTGGTAACTGTATCATTGACTGCTACAAGTTGACGGGCGAGAAGATGTGGAGGGTTGATCTTGGAAAAAACATCCGATCGGGGTCTCATTATACTCAAATGGTATTCTATGACTTGAATGGTGACGGGCGGGCAGAAATGGTCTGCAAGACAGCCCCCGGCAGTATTGACGGTAGTGGCGCATACGTGACAGAAGCCGCTTCAGATGAAGCAATCAAGGCATTGGACAACAGCGAGGATCTGCGCAATCGCTCCAATGGCCGCATTTTCAAGGGAGCTGAGTTGCTGACCGTATTTGACGGAAAGACAGGAAAAGCCATACACACCATCTGGTATAGCCCTAACCGGGCTGGCGGCCAAAACGGCATCGCCTCCTATCCCGATGCGGATTTCTGGGGTGATGACTACGCCAACCGCTCGGAACGTTATCTGTCATGCGTGGCATATCTGGATGGTCAAGAAAGTGCCCCAAGTGCCATTTTCACACGAGGGTATTACACACGTGCCTATATCTGGGCTGTTGACTTCGACGGCCAGTTACTGAAAACCCGCTGGCTTTCGGCATCGACCAGTAAAACTGACTTGACACTCTACAAGGCTGACGGAACGAGTGAAACCCGCCAATACCTGACCTGCACTTCTGGAAAGCCATTAGAAGGCGGAAGAGGAACAGCCACCGAGGGCAACACCTGTTTCGGTGAGGGTTCTCACAATCTCTCAGTGGGTGATGTTGATGGTGACGGGTGCGACGAGATTATGTTTGGCTCAGCAGCCCTTGACAATGATGGCTGGATGCTCTACAGCACGGGGTTCGGTCATGGTGATGCGCTGCACTTGGGTGATTTCGATCCCGACCATGAAGGATTGGAGTTTTTCATGGTGCATGAGGAACCGCAATATGGCTACCACTTCATCGATGCCAAGACAGGTGAGATACTATTCTCTGCCAATAGTGCCGACGATAACGGCATGGGTACAATGGCCGACCTCGACTTGTCATTACGCGGTGCCGAATTTTGGACCGCCGCTGCCACTGCCATGTATGACATCAAAGGACAGAAAATCTGCAGCATGTCGAAAAACCAGCCCCATAAATTCAATATTTACTGGGATGGCGATATGGCAGAAGAACTGTTCTACGATGCCACCATCGACAAGTGGGATGGGAAAGGCAATTTCAATCATGTCATCCAAATGCAGGGCTACGGCAACTCTTCATCCACCAACGGCAAGCCACACCCTTGCCTGATAGCCGACATCATGGGAGATTGGCGCGAAGAAGTCATTCTCTTTGACAGTTCAGACAATTGTACACTCAATATCTTCACGACCAACATCCCTACTGATATACGTGTGCCCTGGCTGATGACCGACCATCTCTACGAAATGGGCATTGCTTGGCAAAATGTGGGTTACAACATGCCAGCCCACCTGAGCTATTATCTGCCCGACTATGTGGAGGCCAATCAACCTTCAGACAATACGAAGACAAATGAGTATATATTCACGGGTATCAGTACGGGTAATGTCATCGTACAGACCACATGGGGTGATGAGGTCATGGTAGAAGGACAGGCTTTGAAACTGATTGGCAGCAGCGACAACAATTTCGACAATCGTTTCGCAGGAGAGACCAACGAAAAGAACGACACCTGGCGCTTCCGCGATGTCAACAACACTTATCAGGGCCTCTGGTCGCAAAATGGCGGTAATAAACTAGCCATCCTGCAAGTGAGGAAAAAGGATGAAATCGCTTTCAACATCTGTAAGGGAGGGATGCTGACTTTTGAAAACCCGACCATGGCCGGAGGGGCAGAATCCATCAGTGAAGGCATCACCCCGATAACTATTCGTGAGGACGGCGATCTGCTCATGACAGCTGGTGCTGGCACCTACATCCGGAGCATAACCATACGTACACAAGACGATAGTGGCCAGATGGGCATCAATAATATCAGTTACAACAGGAAAGACGATGCCTACTACACCCTGTCTGGGCAGCGTATATCAAATCCTGTCAAGGGCATCTATATTCACAATGGCAAGAAAATAATCATCAAATAGCAATAACTTAATCATTAAAACTTTACAATTATGAAGAAACTTTATTCATTCATTGCATTGGCAATGCTGACCATGAGCACTCAGGCTCAAGTAACCTATGACTTCACTACCGTGGCAACAGACAACGGAGTGCACGCCACCAAGTATGGTAATGGAAACGATAGTGATAGTGAATGGGCTCTCTCCATCCATTCCGAAACAGCGGATTCTGATATCCCCATGGTGTATCTGGTGGATGAGAACGGCAATGACTATGACAAGCGCTTTGCCATCCAAAACCGTGCCGATGCGTGGCGCTTCCGCAATACGAAAGATGGTGTATGGCGTGGCATCTGGGCACAATACGACCGCTATTTTGCCATCCTCAACTTGAATCCAGGTGATGAAATCACTCTTGTGATGAGTCCGGATGATCAAAACCGCGGAATGGTGTTCGACGTGAAAGACTACGATGAAGATGAGATTGGAAGATATGCCTGTGTGTCAAGAGTTGAACTCAATGACCGTGTGACAGCCATGATGGAAGCTGCTGGCCTGACCACAGAGACCATTACCGAAGAGCAACTCGCGGCCTTCCGGGAAGAAGTGAAGACCAACAAGTTCAAAATCTATACTGATGCTGCTTCATTAGGTTTCACAGGCACGCTGCTTATGAAGTCTGAGGGTGGTCAGTATATTGAGAAAATCACCATCACACCCGCAGGTGGCGAGGATGGTATTCAGGAATTAAACACGGCTGATACCGACAACCAGTGGTATGACTTGAGAGGCTGCAAGGTAACCCGTCCCGTTAAGGGAATTTACATTTCCAATGGGAAAAAGTTCGTCGTGAAATAGTTTTACGCTTTTTTGGGTGGCTGACACAATTGGCTACCCTGCCTTTCTTATAACACCTATAATCAAAGAGTTTTTATGAACATAAGACTATTAACCATCGCTGCCGTTGTTGCTGCTCTTTCGCCTCTGTGCTGTATGGCCTCTGGTGCTATGCCGGGAGACATACAGGTCACACAGCAACAACAGCAGATAAAAGGTACGGTGCTGGACGAAATGGGTGAGCCAATTATTGGGGCTACGGTTCTCATAGAGGGAGGTAGTGCCACCCAGGGTGTGATAACTGATATTGACGGTAACTTCACCATCAGTGTCGCAGCCCAAACAAGGCTTGTCATTTCTTATCTGGGATACCAGACAGTCATCGTAGAAGCACAGGATGGCATGACGGTCACCATGACCCCCGATGCCGTCACGTTGCAGGGAGTGGAAGTGGTGGCTTACGGCGTGCAGAAAAAGGTAACGGTCACAGGAGCCCTGTCGAGTGTCAAGTCAGAGGATTTAACCCGTACGCCAGTGAGTTCTGTCAACAATGTGCTGGCCGGCCAACTGACAGGTGTAACGACCGTACAGTATTCCGGTGAGCCAGGAAGTGACGCCGCCACCATTTTCGTGCGAGGACAGGGTACATGGAACGACTCGTCACCTTTGGTTCAGGTAGATGGTGTTGAACGCTCCATGTCAGATATCGATCCCGAAGACATAGAGAGTATCACCGTATTGAAAGATGCCTCAGCCACAGCCGTATTTGGTGTGCGAGGTGCCAATGGCGTTGTGCTGATTACTACCAAAAGGGGTGAGGAAGGGAAAGCAAAGGTTGACATCAGCACCTCGTTTTCAGCACTTGCTCCAACAAAAATGGTGGAACAGGCCAGCAGTTACGATTATGCCCGATTCTACAACCAAATGCAGCTGAACGATTTCGACGCTTCATCGGGTGCTTCTTTTACACCAATGTTCTCTGATGCCGTCATGCAGAAATTTCTTGACGGCAGCGATCCCATTCGTTTCCCAAGTACCAAGTGGGCAGAATGTGCCATGAAGGACATGACCCTACAGACCAAGCACAACGTCAATATCAGTGGTGGCACCAAGTCAATGCGTTACTTCGTGTCGGCTGGTCTGATGACCCAGGGTGGCCTGTTCAAGGAGTTCGGGCAAGACTACGACTACGGCTACCAGTACAACCGTTTTAACTACCGAGCCAATCTTGACCTTGATGTCACCAAGACGACAACCATCTCGTTCAATGTCGCTGGGAATACAAGTAATGCCGACAAGCCCAATACTGGGCAGGGGTCCTCAGGACTGATCATGACCATGTATCAAGCCACTCCGTTCTCCAGTCCCGGCATCATCGATGGGAAGTTTGTCAGCACTTCCACGGATTACAGTGACGGTGTGACCTTGCCGTTCGTCGGAGGCAATGGTCTGACCTATTTCGGCAATGGTGGTATTGGTGACGTCAGTGCTGTCAATGGCGGTCACATTTCAACCAACATCAACAAACTGCAAATGGACCTGCAGCTGCAACAGAAACTGGACTTTATCACCAAGGGACTTCTGTTCAAGGTCAAAGGGTCGTATAACAGCCAGTTCAATGTAGTGAAGGAAGGTACTGTCACTAAAGCCACCTACTACCCCATACTTTTGGACAACGGTTCCATTGGTTATCGCAAACAGGGAGAAAACGGCATGCAGGACTATAGGGAGAGTACGAACAAGGCACGCGACTGGTACTTCGAAGCATCACTGGGCTACAACCGCACCTTCGGCGACCATACTGTATCTGGGCTGCTACTCTACAACCAGTCGAAGAACTACTATCCCTCCACCTACAGTGACGTTCCCCGTGGGTATGTAGGATTGGTTGGCCGTGTCACCTACGACTACAAGAACCGCTATATGGCAGAGTTCAACATCGGCTACAATGGTTCAGAGAACTTCCATCCCGACCGCCGCTTTGGCACTTTCCCTGCCGGGTCAATAGGCTGGCTGGTCAGTGACGAACCCTTCTTCAAACCTGTCAGTAAAGTCATCAGTTTCCTGAAACTGCGTGCCTCATGGGGATTGGTCGGCAATGACCGCATCGGCGGCAGTCGCTTTATGTATATGGCCGACCCATACGTGGTCAGCGAAAATCAATATTTGGTGCGAAACGGCAACGGCTACAACTTCGGACTGGACAATGCGACCCTCTTTATGGGTGCCTACGAACAAGCCAAGAACAACCCCGATGTGTCGTGGGAGAAAGCCTTCAAGCAGGACTATGGTTTTGATATGTATTTCCTCAATGATCGTTTACGTACTACCTTCGACTACTACCGTGAGCACCGCACCAATATTCTGCTCCAAGACATGACAGCCCCAAGCTATATTGGTTTTGCCGTACCATACGCCAATTTAGGTATAGTTGACAGCTGGGGGTGGGAATTGGCGCTGAAATGGAATGACAAGGTCGGCAAGGACTTCCGTTACTGGGCTTCGGTGAATCTCTCGTACAACCAAAATGAGATTGTAGAGATGAAGGAGGCACCGCTGAACAATGAATACCAATACCAGAAAGGACACCGCCTGGGGGCACGCTCCATGTACCAGTTCTTCCGTTTCTATGACAGCGACACACCAAGATTATACCAAGAGACATTTGGCAAGCCTTATCCACAACAACTCGTGGAATTGAAGAACGGCGATGCCGTGTTTGTTGACTTGGACGGCGATGGAGTCATCACTCCAAACGACATGACCCGTGATTTGGGCTATACCGATGATCCACAATACATCATTGGCTTGAATCTGGGATGCAACTATAAAGACTTGGAATTTAACATGCAGTGGACTGGTGCCTGGAACGTAAGCCGCATGATAGAAGACATGTTCCGCATACCCTTCAAGTCTCGTACAGGCAACAGCGACGGTGGTCTCTTGCAATACCATCTGAATCATACATGGACACCCGATGCACCTGGACAGGGTTACGAATATCCCCGTGCTACTTGGAACAACGGCGTCAACAACAACTACCAAGACTGCGCACTCTATGAGAAAGACGCCAAATATTTGCGTCTGAAGACCATTTCGGTGGCTTACAACCTGCGGTTCCCTCTGCTCAAGAAATTAGGCATGAGCCACATGCAGGTGGCACTGAGCGGCTACAATCTGCTCACTTTCACTCCATTCCTATGGGGCGACCCGGAGACACGCACCAGTTCTTCTCCGTCATACCCGCTCCAAAAGACCTATACGCTCAGTCTGAAATTTAACTTTTAATCATCATGATGACAAATAGTTTTATATATAACAAGGCAAAACGGCTCATCTCACTCTGCCTACTCTGCGTGTTATGTGTGGGCTGTACCGACAGCGTGAAATTTGGCGACCCCTTCCTGGAAAAAGCCCCAGGTGGAACCGTCACAGCCGACACCGTGTTCAACAGTGCTGAATATACTCGTCAGTTCCTGGCAGCAGCATATGCCTATCAGTACTACAATCTGCCTTGCAAATCGTCGAATGCTGCTCCGCAGTGCATCAACTACTGGAAAGGCATGCCCGACGCACTGGGCGATACCCACCAATTGTTTTACAGCGCTTCAAAGGTATTCACCGATTACTACAATGGTTCGCTTACCTCTACACCTGACAACAAGACCAACTACGGTGTATATCCATATACCAACGAACATATCTGGGAGAATGTGCGAAACAGTTGGGTGCTAATAGAGAATGTAGATCGCGTTCCCGACATGGAGACAGCAGAGAAGGAGCGTATCAAGGATGAAGCCCGTTGCTTGCTTGCCTATACCTATTTTGTGGCTTTCCGCTTCTATGGAGGTCTGCCCATCATTCGTGGTACATTCACTGGTAGTGAGTCAGCGTATGAGATTGGCCGCAACTCTGTGCGTGAAACAGTCGAGTTCATGGTTGAGACGCTCGACAAGGTCATTAGCGGCGGACATTTGCCTTGGGCATACACTGGAGCCTCCGCAGCCTCTGAGACAGGTCATTGGACCATGGCTGGAGCCATGGCACTGAAGTGCCAGGTCTTGCAGTTTGCAGCTTCACCGTTGTTTAACGACGCACAACCTTATTATGCCGGACGTTATTCAATGGAGGATGATTCCTACGTATGGATGGGGGGATACGACGCCTCGTTGTGGACGCAATTCCGTGATGCCTGTGCAGACTTCTTCACCAAACTCAATCAGAATGGTGTTTACCATCTGGTGGCACCTGAAAGTCCAACTCAGGAAGCCTACCGATATGCCTATCGCTACAGTTATCTTTTTGAAGACAGCCCTGAGATTCTGCACTCATGCCGCGTATCAACGAGCACCAGCGGCAACAACTACCAATGGTTTAACCTAAGAGCCAATGAGCGTATGTCATACTGCCCGACAGAAGAGTATGTCGAGATGTTTCCTTGGGCAGATGGCACTCCTTTCAACTGGGAGGTCGACAAAGCAGCAGGCCGCTTGGACACCATGTTCGTAGCCGGCGACTCTGTACCAGGGTTCCAACTGCTGCAAAACCGCCGCTATACCCGTGACCCACGACTCTATGAGACTGCTGCGGTCAATGGCGCACTGCAGACCATCAACTGGGGTGACGGTGCCACCAGCGGGCAGCCTTACGAGATGTGGGTGGGAGGTACTACTGCTGGCACTATGCCATCCACCAACACTGGCATCTATGCCACAGGATTCCGCAATCTGAAATACGTTGCCGGCGAAGCATACGATAAAAAGTTCCCCCAGTGGTCTCCCCTGCTGCTGAGCGATATGTATCTGACATACGCAGAAGCTCTGATACAGGCCGACAACAATCTGACAGAGGCCATTAGATACATCGATGCCGTCCGTGCCCGAGTAGGGCTAAAGGGATTGGTAGAGTCTAATCCCACAAAGAACCTGACGACAGACAAAAAGGCATTGCTTGAAGAACTTCTGCGTGAGCGAGCCTGTGAGCTTGCACTGCAGACCAGCCGCTATTTTGATCTCATCCGCTATAAGCGTGCTGCAGACTTCGAGAAACCACTTCACGGACTGCGCATCTATTGGCTGACGAAGAACTCGTCTGGAGAATGGGAGCGTTCAGAACAGCAATGGTATAACCAGTATTTCGACACCCGTAGTGTCCGCAACAAGCCAGAACACCCGATGTATTATGAGCCATCGCATTTTGACTATGAGCGGTTTGAGATTACTACTGGTTCCCGTATCTGGTGGACTCAAGGTTTCGATCCCAAATGGTACTTACATCCTTTCCCTGTCGCCGAGATCAACAAAGGCTATGGACTGGTGCAGAATCCTGGATGGTAAGACAAATGACAAGTGTTAAATGAAAGAGAAAAACAGAACGCTATGAACCAAAAATATTTATTCATACTGACACTTCTGGTCGTCATGGTCAAGCCTATGGCAGCCCAGACTGATACGATACAGACAGATGCGTTTATAGGACAGACTATCGACATCGGAGCTGACCAGATACTGACGATAGAGGAATCGACAGCGGCCGTGTCGGTCATCACAGGACGTGACACTGACCGGCGAAGTGCCAAAAACATTGGCAACAGCATTCTTGGGCAGGGCAACGGGCTCATCTCACTCCAAGGAAGCGGACGCTATGCCTCTCAGAATCCGACATTCTATGTGCGCGGACTGCAGACCTTGAATGGCAACAACACCCCCCTGATACTCATTGACGGGATTGAGCGTGATATCACCACCATCACACCCGAGGAAGTGGAGACGGTCAGCATATTGAAAGACGCTGCTGCGGTAGCCCTCTATGGTTATAAGGGCACCAATGGTGCGATATTGGTGACCACCAAGCGAGGCAAGGTCGGTAAACCAAGCATCAAAGTCACTTACGACCACTTGTTCAATAGCATCAAAGAAAAACCGAAATTCGTAGATGCTTATACCTATGGACTGGCCATCAACGAGGCACGTGCCAACGACGGCATGGGTGCCCGCTACAGCCAGCAGGAACTCAACGCATTGCGTGATGGCACTTATCCATATCTATATCCGAA
Organism: uncultured Prevotellaceae bacterium; assembly: GCA_947306845.1. Next base: position 5,859 of record CAMZHP010000047.1, on the reverse strand, counting down.
TGTCAACTGGGTGGATGAGACATTCCGCGACCATGCCATGACCAACAAGTACAATATCGAGTTTCGGGGAGGCAACGACAAGTTTCGTTACTATGCCATGCTCGACCTGATATCCGACAAAGGTTTTGTTAAGAACTTTGACAATAATGACGGCTACTCCACGCAAGACAAGTACGTAAAGGGTAACATGCGCATGAATCTGGACATCGACCTTACTCCCACTACTTTAGTCAAAGTGAATGTGCTGGGAGTACTCTCTGAGACTTCGCGTCCGGGACAGCAGGCCGACCTTTGGGACATGGTCTATACGTTGCCGGCTGCTGCATTCCCCGTAAAATCGGAAGAGAACGAATGGGGTGGAAGCAATACATGGGCAGGAACATTGAACCCCGTGGCCCAATCGGTGGGAGCTGCCTATTATAAGAACCATACACGTACGTTGCTGGCTGATATCAGTATCAAGCAGGATCTTGGCAGTTGGATCAAGGGATTGGGAACTACCGTCCGCGCAGGCTACGACAATGTGGCCAATATCTACGAAGATCATTCCAAGACCTACGTCTATCAAGTAGCCTTACCCAGTTGGCCAGCCTCTGCTTCTGCTCCCAAGAGCACGGTCAGCAACTATGGCGTTGAGAGTTCGATGGGCGATGATGCCAAAGTCGATACCTATAGCCGACGTTTCCATTTCGACGGAGGCTTCCACTTCCAACGTCACTTCGGCAGCCATAGCATCTATACTCAGTTGAAATACGACTATGAATATGAAGATCCTGAAGGCGTCAGCAATACGCTCTATCGGCAAGACATCAGCTGGTGGACACATTATGGCTACGACAAACGCTATTTCGTCGATCTGGCATTGGTCGAGAGTGGCAGCAGTCGTCTGGCACCAGGCACCAAATGGAATTTCTCGCCGACTCTTTCGGCTGCATGGGTCGTTTCACAGGAGCAGATGATGAAAAACATAAGTTGGATCAATTTCCTGAAATTGCGTGCCTCAGCAGGCGTCATCAATGCCGATTACCTGCCTGGTGACAACGTATGGTCATACTATGCCCAACAGTATGCTACTTCGGGGGCAGTCTATCCTTTCGATAGCGGTTGGAACACGGAATTTGGCTCGACAGGACTTGGACAGATGGCAACTGCCAGTCCTGCTCACGAGAAAGCTTACAAATACAACTTTGGCTTCGACGCCAAACTATTTGGTGGGCTGGATGTGAGTTTCGATATCTACCACCAGCACCGTACCGACATCTGGGTCTCGTCGGCAGGCAAATATTCTACTGCCCTTGGCATGACTGCTCCTTACGAGAATGCAGGTGTCGTGGACAGCAGGGGAATGGAAGTCGGACTTGACTACAACCGCCGTTTCGGAGGAGTGCAATTCAACATCGGAGGCAACATGATGCTGACCAGCAACAAAATCAAAGAGCAACTGGAGGAGCCGCGGCTATATGACAACCTGGTGCAGACAGGTAACCCTGTAGGCCAGATTTATGGACTGGAAGCCATCGGGTTCTTCCGCGACGAGGCCGATATTGCCGCAAGCCCCACCCAGACATTCTCGACAGTGAAACCCGGAGACATCAAGTACCGTGATGTCAATGGCGACAATACAATTGACGCCAACGACGTCGTGGCAATCGGCAACAACGGCACAGCCCCCGGTGTGTACTATAATCTGCATTTGGGTGCCGAGTGGCGTGGTCTTGGTTTCTATGCCATGTTTCAGGGAACAGGCAATTATACCGCCAATCTGAACACCAAGAGCAAATATTGGCCACTGGTAGGCAATAACACGCTGTCGCAATATGCCTACGACAACCGATGGACTTCAGAGAATCAAGATGCCAAATATCCACGGCTGAGCAGCCAGAGCAATGCCAACAACTACCGCAACTCAACACTGTGGCTGGCCGACCGCTCGTTCTTGAAACTGCGCGATCTGGAGGTGTATTATCATCTGCCCAAATCGGTGTTGGAGAAAACCCGCATTGTCAACAACGCCAAGATCTACATCCGTGGCATTGACCTGCTCTGTTTCGACCATATCGACGAGAGCGATCCTGAGGCAACTGGCATCTATCCCGTCAATAGCAGTGTGGCATTGGGGCTAAGTGTGACTTTCTAAATAAGAGTTAAGAATTTTACGATTATGAGACTGAACAACATATTTATCACAGCATCCGCGATGTGTGTCCTTATATCGTGCAGCGACAGGATGGAATACAAGGAGTACAATGTCTATGACCACGATTACATCACGCAAAACTTCATTCGAGTAGGTGGTTTCATGACCAATCTTTACAACAATGTTGACTACGACTTTGGAAACTTTTCCAGCGGAGCCATGCTTGCCTCAGCTACTGACGAGAGCGAATACAGCCAGCGAGGCAATGCTATTGAAGACTTCTACAACGGAGCCTGGAGCGCCTCTAATGCCAAGGCAGACTTGCCGTCGGGGTGGACAAAGATGTATCAGGGCATTGCCACTGTCAACAACTTTTTGGAGGAGTTTCAGGGTGAGACTTTCAGCGAACTTGAGTTGAACACCGACTATCAAGCACAACTACACCGTTATCAGAACTACCAGTATGAAGCCCGTTTTATGCGAGCCTACTATTACTTCAACCTCGTAAAAGCCTACGGGGGAGTTCCGCTGATAGACCACGTCATTACAGCCGAGGAAGTGAACCAACTGTCACGCAATTCGGCAGACGATATTTTCAAGTTTATCATTGACGAATGCGATGATATCAAGGACAAGATTGTAGAAAACTACAGCGACCTCGGTCAGTATGCACTGACATCAGAAGAGAGTGGCCGCGCCGACCGGTTGGCCGTACTGGCTCTCAGAGCACGGGCCGCACTCTATTGGGCCAGCCCGCTGTTCAACACGAGCGGCGATACAGAACGCTACCATCAGGCGGCCCTCTATACCAAGCAGTTGCTTGATGCTTGTGAAGAGCGTGGAAAGGGACTGACGGCCAACTACAGTGATCTGTGGGCTGCACGTAGTTATAACACGCCAGCCATCGTGAAAGAAATCATTTTCGGCCGACGTTATCATTCAAGTTCGGCTGGCGACCATATCGTGGAAGGTTATAATTACCCTGCTGGCATTGAAGGAGGCACGGGTGGCAATTGCCCTACTCAAAACCTTGTCGATGCCTACGACATGGCCAATGGTTTGCCCATCAGCGATGCAGCCTCAGGCTATGATGTCAATAATCCTTATTATGGACGTGACCCACGCCTATCAGCCACCATCGCCAAGAATGGTGACGTATGGCCGGAATACCAAAGCAATGCGCTGCAAACCTGGCAGGGAGGTGCCAATGGAGAGCCTCTGACCAATGCCAGTCCGACGGGCTACTATCTGAAGAAGCTCTGCAACGGCAGCATCTCGTTGGCATCCAACAGTACCATGCAGAATGCGACCCATACGTGGCTGACATTCAGAGTAGGAGAATTCTGGCTGAACTATGCCGAAGCAATGTTCCGTTATACAGGAAGTGCCACTGAGACCCGAAACGATCTCCCCATCTCCGCTTTGGAAGCCGTCAACAAAACCCGTCAGCGTGCCGGTGTCGGCGACATTACCGACACTGATGGTAACTTGTTTTGGCAACGCTATCAGAAAGAGCGCATGGTAGAACTCGCTTTCGAGGGCCATCGTTTCTGGGATGTAAGACGCTGGAAGGAGGCAGACAAATACTTCAAAAGCATTACTGAGTTGAAACTGACACGAAACGAAGACGGCACAATCAGTTATAACCGTAACACGGTCGCACGTCAATGGAATGACAAAATGTACCTATTCCCTATACCACAAACGGAAAGGCAGAAGAATCCCAAATTGGAACAAAATCCTGGTTGGTGATGATGCCTTGTTGGTAATTGGTCTTGATGCGGGGGAGACCTCTAGAGGGGCCTCTCCCGCTATGCAATAAAGAAAAACATTTTTACTATCATGAGAAGATTACAACTTGCTGTATGGTTACTGGTGTTGACAGCTGCTGTTTTTGCACAACCGAACACCAGTGTCCGCCCAGGACAGTTATGGTGCGACACCAATGGGAAGCCTATTCAGGCACATAGTCCGCAAATCATTGTGCAAAATGGTATATATTACTGGTATGGCGAGAACAAGGAGCGTACAGTCAGCGGCTCCAATGTCTGGACCTATGGAATAAGAGCTTATCGCTCCACAGACTTTTACAACTGGGAGGATTTAGGACTGATTATCCAGCCCGATACCGTCAACCCATTATCTCCTCTCCACTACTCTCAGACACTCGATCGGCCACACATTTTATATAACAAGACAACAGGCAAGTGGGTGTGCTGGATTAAATCGATGGACACCGACGGCTATTTTGTGATACTGCAAGCAGATAGTTTTGAAGGTCCCTACAGCATCGTCAGGAGCCTGAAGCCAGAAGGTTTTGGGGTTGGGGATTTTGATATGTATGTCGATGACACTTCTGGCAAAGCCTACGTGTGGTTTGAGCGTCCTCATTGGGAAATGATTTGTGCCGAACTCACAGATGACTATCTGAATACTAATGGGAAATATTCTGAGCATTTTGTTGGCCTGAGACCTCCATTTACCCGTGAGGCACCTTCCCATCTCTATCGTCATGGGAAGCATTACCTCTTTACGAGTGGAACGACCGGCTATGTGCCAAATCCTTCTCAGGTGGCGATGTTTGAGGATTATCATGGCGAATATAAAGACCTTGGCTGCCCGCATGTCAATGACAAGTATGAAGATTCTTTTGGCTCGCAGATAGCATCAGTAGTGAAGATTCCTGGAAAGAATCTATATGTGGCACTCGCCGACAGATGGTTGCCCAATCTGGTTGGAACCGACATCCCCGTCAGAATAGCAGCAGACTATGCTCGTCGGTACAAAGACCATCAACCATTTGACCGCGACTACAGTGTACCGAAAACGAAGGATAAAACTGCCATGAGACGTGGCAAGTGGGACACCACGGTGGATTCCCGCTACGTGTTTCTTCCCGTCGTATTCGATGATAACGGAAGGCCAACCATAGAATGGAGAGATGAGTGGAGGATTGAAGACTATGACATCCCCACACGGCAGGATGTAGGCCCACAAGCCATGACCGATGAAATAGCTCCCATATCAGCGCCATTCGACATGCCCCAGTTGCAACGCCCCAGCATTCCAGACAGAAAAATGACTGTCAGACTGAATAAGAACAAAATCAATACGCGGACGATTCAGAAAGCAATAGACGACATGTCAAGACAGGGCGGTGGCATCGTGGAAATACCCCAGGGACATTGGACAACAGGTCGAATAGAACTGAAAAGCAATGTCAATCTCTGTTTGGTAGAAGGTGCAATTTTAGAATTCAGCGGTCTGATTGAGGATTACCTGCCCGTAGTCTTCACCCGAGATGAAGGTATCGAGATTTATTCGTTGGGAGCATGTATTTACGCGTGTGATGCTGAAAATATCGCAGTCACAGGACGCGGACGTATCTTGGGACCTTCAACAGATTGTGAGATTTATCAAAACAACGCCTCAAAAGCACTCAACATAGAGATCATTACCCATAATGGGGAAATGCCATTGGCCGAACGTGTTTTTGATGGTAAGCATAATGGTGGTGAGGTGTTTCTGCCGAAGACAATAGCTCCCATTAACTGTAAGAATGTATTGATCGAAGGCGTGAAACTTGATAATGGACTCTATTGGAATGTTGTACCTCAGTATTGTGAGAATGTCATTATCCGTGGTGTCACCGTCAACTCCTTCGGGCATGGCCGTACCGACGGTATCGATGTGGAATCGTCAAAGAATGTACTTGTGGAATA
>CAMZHP010000046.1 GCA_947306845.1 uncultured Prevotellaceae bacterium | reverse complement strand
TACCTGAGTTGGTGTGCATGGAGTAGTGGATGGCGGTTGTTTCTTTTTTGATGGGTCGTCTTTTGCCCAGTAAGCCATGGTTGCCCGCATGGCATGTGGAGAGGCAAATGGCTGTAGCCAATATGAATATGACAACCAAAGTAATCAATAGTCTATTATCCATAATCGTTGCTTTTGGGAGCCAAAGATACGAATAGTCGAGCGGATGACAAAATGAAATTTATATTTTTGCGCCGGAAAAAAGACATAGTCGCCTCCAAATTTGATTGTTTCCGTCTTCATGACATGTCCATTTGCGACAGATGGGAAGCCTGCCTTCCTTATTTGTCGCAAATTTTGTTGTCTGTCGCAAACACCTTTGAGAGAAATCACAACGAATGATTCAAGGGCCGTCGTAAAATAGTAATTTTGTACTGTGAGAAAAAGGCAGGTTCGTCTGCCGCAAAAAAATGAGATATTTGTTTTGCATTGCATCTGATTTACACTATCTTTGCAGAATAGTATCTGACTTAATTACATTAGAAAACAAAAGGGAGAACATGAATGATTTCTTCAATAAGGTCAGAAGTTATGTGAGCAACCATAAAGGGTTGGTCATCATTGTGGTGGCTGCCCTGCTTCTCGAATTGATTTCCGCCGTGCAATATTACTATTCGCACAATATGATGGAAGCACAGTTGAGCAAACGTGCTGAGAGTGAACTGAGAATGAAATCCATCATTATCAAAGGAATGCTCAACGTGATGGAGAACACGCTGAAGGAACACCTTTGGGATATGGAGCGCAATATCAGCCATGCTGACTCGATGTATGTTGCCGCCAAGAGGACTATCATGGCCAACCCGAAGGTGACGGGTTGTTTCCTGGCCTTTATGCCCAACTATTATCCAGAGAAAGGCAGGCTTTTTGAACCTTATGCTTATAAGGACAATGATAGCATTCATATCAGGAATCTGGCAGAGAAAAAGGGGGTCGATTATCCCACCAATCCGACGTTTATTAGGATGCTGAAGGAGGAAAAACCATTTTGGAGTGACCCTTATGAATATGAGGATAACGGTGTGGTCAAGCAATTGACCACCTATACCTATCCCCTGCATGACAGTCAGGGACGTTTGGCTGCTGTAGGAGGCATCGACATTTCTCTCGAATGGTTGGACGACACGCTTGACTATCGCCATATTTATCCCTCATCGTTTATCCTGTTGCTGACGGAGTCTGGCCAACTGATATCCCGTCCTCTCTCAGAGCATGTGAAGACAAAGGACGTGGACAAAGTGGTCAGGATCATCAACGACAGTACCGTGAGCCGCAGCGAGAGCCAGAGCGGCATCAGCAAGGTGATTCGTTTCAAGGATGACAAGGGTGACCGTGCAAGTGTCTTTTATGCCAACATGAAGGGCCTGCCCCATTGGCAGATGGCTGTGGTGTGCTATGATGATGAGGTGTATGAGAAGTTGCATTGGATGCGCATCAACATGCTTGTCTTGATGCTGATGGCTTTTGGCATACTTGGGTATATCCTCAGCCGCTTCATGCTCAATGAGCGCAAACTCTCCCTTGCCAAGGAAGAGAAGCAGCGCATCGGTAACGAACTGCGGATTGCGACAGGCATCCAGAGTGCCATGCTGATGCAGGATGAGAAAGTGGCGGAACGTCCGGACATCACCATTAGTGCCACCCTGAAGCCGGCGAGGGAAGTGGGCGGCGACCTGTACAATTATTTCATCCGCGATGAGAAACTGTTCTTCTGTATCGGCGACGTGAGTGGGAAAGGCATCCCGTCGGCACTGATCATGGCGATGACACAGGCACTCTTCCGCGCAGTCTCATCACACGAGAGCAATCCCGCACACATCATGAAAACCATCAACGAGACGGCTTGCCACAACAACAAGACCAATATGTTTGCCACGCTTTTCATCGGTGTGCTCGACCTTCCGACGGGACGCCTGCGCTACTGCAACGCCGGGCATGACGCTCCTGTGTTGTTGAATGGTACTGGCGTGTCGCAGTTGCCTGTGATAGCCAACCTGCCCGTGGGATTGTTTGATGACTTCAAGTATGAGATGCAGGAAACCATCATCAACAAGGATGACACTCTCTTCCTATATACAGACGGACTGACAGAAGCGAGAAACACCGACCATCAACAGTTTGGCATGCAGCGCATCACGTCAGTTCTGAAGCAGGTGGGCCATGACCAGCCTGAGAATATCATCCATTCCATGACAGGGCATGTAAGGCAGTTTGTCGGCGAGGAAGAGCAGAGTGATGACCTGACGATGCTTGTACTCAGGTATTCGCCGGTGACAAACGACTACACGGTGCATGGAGAACTGACCATGAAGAATGATGTCAGTCAGTTGAAGGACCTCCATGCCTTCCTCAAGTCGGTGGCGGAAACGCTTGGACTGGATGCCTCGATGACACGCAGCATACGGTTGGCTGTGGAAGAGGCTGTGGTCAATGTGATGGACTATGCCTATCCCTCTGGCACAGTGGGAGACGTCACCCTCAAGGCAATGTCCAACAGCAAGTACCTGAAACTGACCATCACCGACTCCGGCATGGCATTTGACCCCACTGAGGCAGCCAAGGCCGATACCACCCTCTCGGCAGAAGACCGTCCGATCGGCGGTCTGGGCATCCTCCTTGTCCGCGAACTGATGGACTCCCTCAACTATGAGCGCATCGGCGGCAAGAACATTCTCACAATGAAAAAGAAATTGAGTTAAGTAGATAAGTAGATAAGGAAGTTAAGTAGTTAAAGAAGTTAAGTAGTTAAGTAGTTAAGAAGTTAAGCCAAATGCTTCGATTATACAAGTGTAATGTCTAAACTCCTAAACTCCTAAACTCCTAAAAAATAAAAATCAATCATCAAAAAAACAATACGAAAATGAAAACAACTATTCAAGAATTGGAAGACAAGTATCTGGTGACATTGGAAGGTGAACTTGACACTGCAGCAGCAGTGGAGGTGGAGAAAACCTTGCAGCCACTTTACACAAGCAACGGTCGTGACATCGTCATCGACTGCACCAATCTGGAGTATATCGCATCGAGCGGACTGCGTATCCTCATCAGCATCCTCAAAGGTGCCAAGGCAGGAGGAAGCAAGGTCATCATGCGTAACATGAACGACGACATCAAGACAGTGTTCAAATTGACAGGTTTCATCAATTTGTTTGAATTCGAGGAGGTATAAGGCTATGAAAACGACGGCGCCATTGTCGAAATCGCAATATGGCCTCTACGCAGAATGTGTGGGTCATCAGGGCGAGATATGCTATAATCTGCCCTATCTGTATATCTTGGACAGAAGTCTTGACGGAGAGCGATTGCGACAAGCCGTCGAGACCGCGGTGAAGGCACATCCCACTCTCTTCACACGTATTGAACTCAATGAAGACGGAGAGCCTGTCCAGACCATCGATATGGATCAGGAAACCTGGACTTTGGAGGTGGAGGACGTGGATGACATCGAGCAGAAGAAGACCGAACTCGTCGTGCCCTTCAATATCTATGGCGACCGACTTTTCCATATCCGTCTGCTGCGTGATGACAGCCATTACTACCTGTTCATTGATTATCACCACATCATTGTCGACGGCACATCGATGAGCCTCATGCTCGAAGACATCAACAAGGCCTATGGCCATGAGGCCATTGCCCAGGAGGAACTGACTTTGGCCGAAACTGCCGCCGACGAGGTGGAGAAGCGCCAGTCGCCCGCTTTCGAGGAGGCCAAAAAATGGTATGCCGCACATTTCGACTGTGGTGACACATTCACCCAACTGATTCCCGATCTGGAGAATCCCACCCACAGCGAGGGAAGCCTGTTGCGCACGCTCCACACCGACATGGCGAGGGTAGAAACCTTCTGCAAGGAACATGGCATCTTCAAGAGCACTCTTTTCACATCGGCGTATGCCTTCCTGTTGGCGAAATACAACAATGAGCAGGAGTCACTCTTCTGCACGGTTTACAACGGCCGTTCCGACAAGCGGATGGCGCATACGGTGGGTATGTTTGTCAAAACCCTGCCCGTCTATGCCAAGTTCACTGCCGACACTACGGTGATGGATTTCCTGCAAGCCGGTCAGGAGCAGATGAGCGGATGCCGTGAGCACGACATCTATTCCTACAGCGATGTGATGGAGGACCTCAAATTGCAGACCAACTCGATGTTTGCATGGCACGGCATGCTGTTCTCCCAGGAGGAGATGGGAGGTATGCCCATGAAGGCGGTGCGCATCGGCAACAGCACTCTCGACGCGTCGTTGTATCTGAAGACGTTTATCCTCGACGGTCATTATCAGGTGAAGGCTGAATACAGTGCCAATGAATATTCTGAAGCCCTGATAGCCCAGTTCCTGGAGAGTTACGAGGCAGTGGTGGAAGGATTCCTCTCACAGGAGAAACTCGCCGAGGTGTGCATCGCCACCACGGAGCAGACCCAACTGCTCGACTCCTTCAATCCCTCAGATGTGGAATACGACACATCGCAGACCATCGTCTCCCTTTTCGAGCAGCAGGTGAGTGCCACTCCCCAGAATATTGCGGTAGTTTATAAAGATAAGCAATTCACCTATGCCGAGGTCGATGAAATCAGCAACCGCATCGCAGCCTTTATCTCCCAAAAGGGATTGGGCGCTGAGGACGTGGTGTCGGTGCTCATCCCCCGCTGCGAGTGGATGCCCATTGCCTCGCTCGGCGTGCTGAAGGCCGGTTGCGCCTATCAGCCCCTCGATCCCAGTTATCCGAAGGAGCGGCTCAACTTCATGATGCAGGACGCCAGCGCGAAGATGCTGATAGCCGATGCTGCGCTGCGCGACCTTGTCGATGAGTATCAGGGTGACGTGCTGCTGACGGGCGATATCCTGGGACTTCCCGCAGCCGCAGCCCCGGCAGTGGACATCGTGCCCAGCCAACTGTTCATCCTTCTTTATACCTCGGGTTCCACAGGTGTGCCCAAGGGTTGCCAGTTGATGCACAGCAATCTCGTCGCCTTCTGCAAGTGGTATCATTTTGCCTATGGCCTGAAGCCGGAGCACAACGTGGCAGCATACGCCAGTTATGGCTTCGATGCCTGCATGATGGACATGTATCCCGCCCTGACCTGTGGCGCCACGGTCTTTATCATCCCCGAGGAACTGCGTCTCGACCTTATTGCCCTGAATGACTACTTCGAGGCAAACGGCATCACCCATTCATTCATGACAACGCAGGTGGGGTATCAGTTTGCCACCAGCATCGACAACCACTCACTGATACAGTTGTCCACCGGTGGCGAGAAACTGGCCTCACTCACCCCACCGCAAGGATATCGGTTCTACAATGTATATGGTCCGACAGAGTGCACCATCTACATCACCCAATTCTTGGTGGAAAGCAAGATGAAGGAGATACCAATCGGTCAGCCGCTCAATAACCTGAGGCTGTATATCGTGGATCCGCAGGGTCATCGCCTGCCAGTGGGAGCCGCCGGTGAATTGTGGGCAGCTGGTCCGCAGGTGGGCAGGGGTTACCTCAACCGACCCGAGAAGACGGCCGAGGTGTTCATCCCCAATCCCTTCAGTGAGGATAGTAAATACGCAAGGATTTACCGCACAGGAGACATCGTGCGCTATCTGCCCGACGGCAACATACAGTTTGTGGGCCGCAGGGACGGACAGGTGAAAATACGTGGCTTCCGCATCGAACTGAAAGAGGTGGAAGGCATCATCCGAGAGTTCCCTGGCATCAAGGATGCCACCGTGCAGGCCTTCGATGAAGAGGGTGGGGGAAAGTATATCGCTGCCTATATCGTGAGCGACCAGCAGATTGATATCGAGGCGCTCAACAACTTTATCCTGGAGCAGAAGCCACCCTACATGGTGCCCGCCGTGACGATGCAGATAGACACCATCCCGCTCAACCAAAACCAGAAGGTGAACAAGCGTGCTCTGCCGAAACCTGAGAAGAAAGCCGCTGCCGTGGAGGAGACCAATGTGCCCATGAACGTGCTGGAAGAGACCTTGCACGAGATGATAGCCGGAATCGTGAACAACAAGGATTTCGGTGTGACGACCGTACTTGGCTATGCAGGCCTGACCTCTATCTCCGCCATCCGGTTGGCCGTGCAGGTGAACAAGCGCTTCGGGGTGACTCTTGAACCGAAAACTTTGGTCAAGACGGGAACGTTGCAGACCATTGAGAATGAGATCCTGACGGCGATGATGGCAGGCAATGCCTCCAATGCAGTCAGCCAGGAGGTGACAGAGAAGAAAGCTCTGACATCCGCACCGCTGTCGTATGCCCAGACAGGAGTCTATTTCGAGTGCCTCAAGAACCCCACATCGACCATCTACAATATCCCGTATCTGCTCACATATCCGCCACAGACCGATGCCGGACAGTTGGCTGATGCCGTAAGATCTGTGGTAGACTGCCATCCTGAACTGAGTGTGCACTTCTCCACAGAGGGTGATGCCATCATCCAGACCACTGATGACAGTGTGGCCATTGAGGTTCCTGTGACGGTGATGAGCGATGAGCAGTTGATGACGTACAAGAACGATTTTGTGCGCCCCTTCAATCTGCAAAAGGCTCCTCTCTGCCGCTTCGAGGTGGTGAGAACACCTTCGACGGTACACTTGCTCATCGATGTCCACCATCTCGTCTTCGATGGTGGGTCAGCCGACTTGCTCATCCGACAGATCAATGTGGCTCTCGAAGGAAATCCTGTGGAGAAAGAGGGCTATACCTATCTCGACTTCGTCAGTGACCAGCAAAAGGCAGAGGGCAGCGATGAATTCAAGGCTGCCCAGCAATTCTTCGCAGAGAAGTTGCAGACCTGCGAGGGAGCCAGCGAGATACCCGCAGACCTGCCCAAGAGCGAGCGCCAGGGACTAATAGGAGAGGTGGTGTGCCAACCCGACTACGACAAAGCCACCGCCTTCTGCCGCCAGCAGGAGATCACACCCGCCCATCTGTTCCTGGCTGCCACGGCATATGTCGTCTCCCGTCACACCAACAACCGTGACGTATATCTGTGCACCGTCAGCAGTGGCCGCTCCAACCTGAAGATAGCCGATACGGTGGGTATGTTTGTCAATACCTTGGCCTTGGGCATGAGCATTGATGATGTCACCGTCGGCGAGTTCCTTCAGAAGGTCAGCGATGCTTTTGACGAGACGCTGCGCCATGAGAATTATCCGTTTGCACGTATTGCCACCGACTTCGGGTTCCGTCCCGCCATCGCCTATGCCTATCAGGTGGGTGTGCTCTCGGAATACAAGGTTGGCGGCGAGACCATCGGACAGGAGTTGCTGGAACTCAATGTGCCGAAGTTCAAGATCAACATCAAGATAGAGACCCGGGGTGTTGTCGTGCAATATGACGACGCGGTCTATTCCGAGTGGCTTGCGACTTCGTTGGCAGAAAGCATCGTGGCTGTTGCCGAACGGATGATGCAGCAGCCAGACTGCCGTGTGCGCAGCCTTTCCATCGTCAGTGAAAGTCAGGAAGAAGAACTTTCGCATCTGCGGCAGACGGCAACCGGTGATGCTCCTTTCAAGTTCTTCCACGAGTGCATCGGGCATTTCGCCCAAAAACAGCCCGACCACGAGGCCTTGGTGGCGATTGACGCGAAATATACCTACCGTGAGATGGACGAGGCCACCGACCGCATCGCCCTTGGGCTGCGCAGCAGAGGTGTCAGGGAGCGCGACCGCGTGGCCCTCTTGTTGCCCCGCACCAGCCGGCTCATCCTCTCACTGTTCGGCGTGCTGAAGTCGGGGGCAGCCTACATCCCCTGTGACCCGGAATATCCGGCAGACCGCGTCAAGTTGATTCTTGAGGACAGTGAGGCACGTTATATCATCACTACTGCCGACCGCATGGACTCCGTGCCAGCCGGCAAGGCCATTGATGTGGAGGAACTGTTGCATGTGGAAGATGAAAAATTGAAAAATGAAACCACACCTGACCAATCTTCAATATTCAATTTTCATTCTTCAATTACTCCCGACGACCTGGCCTATCTGATCTATACCAGCGGTTCGACAGGCCGGCCCAAGGGTGTGATGCTGCGCCATGAGGGCATCTGCAACTATCTGTACGGCCATCCCGCCAATGTTTTCGCCAACGGCGTGCTGACTGATGCCGACCGGGTGCTGAGCGTCACCACCATCTCCTTCGATGCTGCCCTGCAGGACATCGGCATGGCTTACTTCAACGGCAAGACACTCATCGTGGCCACCGAGGAACAGGCCAACAACCCGCTCGACCTGGCACGGCTCATCAAGGAACAGCACATCAATATGGTGTCGGGCACCCCGTCGCGCTGGCAGACATGGCTCACGAGCGAGGATTTCTGCGAGGCCATCAGCAATGTCAGAATATGCCGTGCCGGTGGTGAGAAATTCTCCGACCAGTTGCTCGCGCAGATGCGCAAGGTGACCAAGGCCCGCATCTTCAACTGCTACGGACCCACCGAGATCACCGTGGCTTCCAACAACAAGGAACTCACCCATGCAGAGTTGGTAACTGTAGGCAAACCGCAACTCAATGTGAAAGAGTTTATCGTGGATGCCGACGGCAATGAACTGCCAGTGGGCGTGGTGGGTGAACTCTATATCGGCGGCCGTGGTGTGGCCCGGGGCTACAACAACCTCGACGAGATGACCCGTGAGCGCTTTGTGGAGTACCACGGCGAGCGCATCTACAAGTCGGGAGACTATGCCAAGTGGTTGCCCGACGGCGACGTGGTGATACTGGGACGTACCGACCATCAGATCAAACTCCGCGGACTGCGTATCGAACTCGGTGAAATCGAGAATGTGATGCTCAAGGTGGAGGGCATGAAGAAAGTGGTCATCCTCATCCGCAAACTCAATGACAAGGAGCATCTCTGTGCTTATTACACCGCAGAGCGCGAGATCGCACCCGACGCGCTGAAGGCTGAAATATCCAAGAGTCTGACGCAGTACATGGTGCCTACCGCCTACCTGCAGTTGAAAGAGATGCCCATGACGCCCAACGGCAAGACCGATGTGAAGGCGCTGCCCGAACCGCAGTTGGCCATCAGTTCGGCCTACGAGGCACCTGCCAACGACACCGAGCGTACATTCTGCGACATTTTTGCCGACATCCTGCAGATGGATAAGGTGGGTGCCACCGACAACTTCTTTGAACTGGGCGGCACCTCGTTGGTGGTGACGCGCGTCATCATCGAAGCCGACAAGGCAGGACTGCATGTGGCATACGGCGATGTGTTTGCCCATCCCACGCCGAGGCAGTTGGCCCGTCTCATCACTGGAGAGAGTGCTGACGAGAGCACAGATGAGGTGGCTGGATACGACTACACAGCCATCAACAACTTGCTGCAGCGCAATACGCTCGCCGTCTTCCGCAAGGGAGAGCGACAGTCGCTGGGCAACGTGCTGCTGACGGGTGCCACGGGTTATCTGGGCATCCATATCCTGCGCGAACTCATCGACTCTGATGCAGAAAACATCTATTGCCTTGTGCGTGGAAAGACCCAGGAGAAAGCAGAGAGCCGTCTGCGCACCCTTCTCTTCTATTATTTCGCCAATTCCTTCAAGGAACTCTTTGGCCAGCGCCTGCATGTGGTCATGGGCGATGTCACCAACGACCTCGTCTCTTTATGCAGTGACTCCATACCCGTTTCCCTGAATACCGTCTTCAACTGTGCCGCCATTGTGAAACACTTCTCCGAAGGCACTGAAATCGAGGATGTGAACATCGGTGGAGCGCGGCGATGTGTGGAACTCTGCGTGTCGACAGGTGCCAAACTCATCCATGTCTCCACCGCCAGTACGCGCGGTCTGTGGGCAGGAGAGATCAAGGACGAGGTGTTCACCGAGCAACGGCTGTATATGGGCCAGTATCTGGGCAACAAGTACATCTACTCGAAGTTTATGGCCGAACGGCTGATTCTCGATGCAGTGGCCCTGCACGGACTGAGCGCGAAGATTATGCGTGTGGGCAACCTTGCCGCCCGCAGCACCGACGGTGAATTCCAGGCGAATTTCTCCACCAACTCATTCATGGGCCGCATCAAGGTGTATAACATGTTGGGGTGCTGTCCCTATGGCATGCGAAACAAGCAGGTGGAGTTCTCACCCATCAACGAGGTGTCGCGCGCTATCGTGCTGTTGGCTACCACACCGAAGGAGTGCTGTGTGTTCCATCCCTACAACATCCACGGACAGTTCCTGGGCGATGTGCTCACTGGCCTGGCTACCGTGAGTGAGGGTATACGCTTCGTGGAACAGGAGGAGTTTGCCGAGGTGATGGAACAGGCAAAGGAGGATCCACAGAAGGCGAAACAGATGTCGTCGCTCTTGGCTTACCAGGATATGGCACACGGACAGAAGACTGCCGACGTGAAGCGCGACAACGACTACACGACGCAGGTGCTCTACCGCCTCGGCTTCGCTTGGTCGCCCACCTCATGGGATTACGTTGAGCGTATGCTCACTGCCATCGGTGGCTTCGGATTCTTTGAATGAAAACAATCAGAGATTGAAGATTGAAGATTGAAGATTGAAAAATCATGTCAAGTAACAACAACGACATTCATTCGCAATTCTACAAATACCTGTGGGCGTACATCTTGGTGGCGCTCTCAGGTTGTTTGGGAAACGTGGTGGACGGCATCATCGTCGGCAACCTGATCAGCGGCGACGGTGTGAGTGCCATCAACCTTTCCAAGCCCATCAACCAGTTCATCTTCACGCTTCACCTGCTGATCAATGCGGGTGCGGGCATGTTGGTGGCGTATGCTTTGGGACAGAAGAACATAGGCGATGCACGGCGTTTCTTCACCCATGCCCTCACGCTGAGTGTTGGGTTGGGTGTCGTCCTGGCCATTGTAGGTGGAGTGCTCTTTCCCAACGGGACGGCGCATCTGCTGTGCAACAATGAACAACTGTTTCCTTTGGCACGCGACTACATGCAGGTGCTGCTGTTGGGCAACCCTGCCTTCATCCTGATGTGGGGACTCTCCACGATGGTGGGTGTCGATGGCAGTCCGAAACTAGTCTCACTTGCCGTTATCGTTGACAACGTGTTGAATCTCTGCCTCGATGTTGTCTTCATCCAATTCTTCGGATGGGGCATCACGGGTTCTTCAGCAGCCACAGTGGTGGGCCATCTGGTGGGCATCGCCATCCTGCTGTCGCATTGGAAGGATCCCGAGCACCGTCGCCTCACCCTGACATACGGCTCCTGCAGGATAGGACAGATATGGAAGACCTGCTCTAGGATAGTCTCTCAGGGAGCCCCGCTGGCAATCGCCTCCATCTCGCTCACGCTGTTGTTGCTTTCTGCCAACACCATCGTGCTGTCCACGTTGGGCCGGACGGGTATCTTCGCTTTCGCCGTGTGCATGAACCTGCTGCAGGTGTATAATCTGTTCCTCTCGGGCACTTGCCAGACACTGCAGTCGTTGGGTGCCATCCAGGTGGGGAAAAAGGATGAGGAGGGATTGCGCACGGTGCTCCGCAAGGCATTCCGGTTCATCACCGTGGCAATGGTTATCACTTGTGTGGTTGTGTGGGTTGACCCGGATATCATCGCCCGCCTGTTTGGGGCTGACGATCCGGGGAAAATGATGGAGACCAATCAGGCTCTGCGGGTGTTCGCCCTCAGTTTCATCCCCTTCTGCTACATCTATGTGCTGATGATTGTCTACAAACTGTATGGTCACCATCACATGGCGCTGTTCATCTCGTTTGCACTCTCGCTGACGGTCATCCCCGTGTTGTGGTTGGTATCGCGCAATGCTCCTCAGATGCTGTGGCACAGTTACCTCATCGCCTATATCATCGAGGCCTTGGCTATCTTTGTGCTCCACCGCGCCACGAAAGTGAAATTTGAGTTAGTTCATAGTTCATAGTTCAAGCTTCGCATTTGCACAACTTGCGAGTAGTTAAGTAGTTAAGAAGTTATCGCTTCGCTGAGAAGTTAAAGCCATTACCTTTGCTATTCGACGATGACGGCGCGTGTAGTGTAGTTGGAATAGACGACGATTTGCACACCTTTCTCATGGGCTTTTACGGGGATGCCTTGGAGGTTGTATCTTGCCACCTCCACGGCTTCCCCTTCTTGTTCCGGTGCGATGGCTTCCTGAACCCGTGTGGGAGCAGGAGAGGTGGTCTTGGAAAGCAGGACGATTTCTCTGATGATGCTTTCGTTCTGGCTGCATGACATCTGTTCTACGACAAATCCGTGGGAGACCAATTGGTTGATGATGTCACCCAATCTGGACTCGTCATAAAAAGCATCATAAAAGGATTTCAAACCAGATGGGATGTCGCCCGACAGATACATCGTGTGGTAGTTTTTGTTTACGTCAGTAGCGACGACGTTGACATAGGTTTTTTGTGCCAAAGCGCAGAGGGGCAGCAGCATGGCAGCTAATAGAAATAGTAACTTGTTCATATCTTTCATGTTTTGATGATTCATTATGAAGCCAAATTTAGTGAAAGACGGTTAAAACGCAAAATTTTCATGTAAAAAACGCTCCCAAAAGTTGGATGGTATTGGAAAATAGCATAAATTTGCACCGCTTTTCACAAGCCATCATGGGGTTGACTGGATTTGACAGCAAGCTGAGATGGTACGTAAGCACGCGGAGTGACGGCTGTAAACTCCATAATCCATTCGGTCAAAAAATTAATTGGCAACAATGAGTATGCTCTCGCTGCCTAATCGAAGTATAGTAGATTGAGGCTCAATCCCGTCACCAGGTGACAGGACGAGACGTCGCTCCGAGGGTGTTGTTCCGAATCCGAGGATCAAGCGGCGCAGGTAAATCGGGAATAGTCATGTTGTGCCCCGCCGGCATGATGAGATTCAGGGGATAAGGTCGCAGTTGGTGGTCCAGGTCTTGCTGCGGCACGAAAACCAAAGTCTGGAATAAGCGTGTAGAAAGCGTATGGTTTCCTTGTTTGGACGCGGGTTCGACTCCCGCCAGCTCCACAACCCATACAAAACGCAAGCCGCTAACCCATTGTGGGCTAGCGGCTTGCATTTTGTATAGGCCCATCATCAGCATTGGCTGACGGAGGCCAGTTGGGGTATGGTGACTCCCTGCTTACTTGTAGCAATATCCTCCGGAAACTTCTATGATGCTTCCGTTGACGAAATCGTTGTTGATGCAGAATCTGACGGCATCCGCGATCTCCTCTGGTTGGGCAAACCGTTTGATGGCCGTCTTGTTGATGATATTGTTGCGTATCTCCTGCGGCTTGTTCTTCTGCCATTCCGTGTCCACGAATCCCGGTGCGATGGCGTTCACGGTGGTGTTGGTGCCCTCAAACACTTTCACCAGGTTCTTGGCCAGTGCAAGGACGGCAGATTTGGTGACGCCATACGACAGCGACACGCTGTGAGGCAGCACACCCATCATCGAACCCGTGAAGACAATGCGTGACCCATGCGGAATCACGTCCATCAAGTCGCGGATGAGATACACGTTGCTGTTCACGTTCATCTGCATCACGCGCTCCCAGTCCTCCTCCTTGATCTCCTGCAGCGGACTGCGCAGCGTCATTCCCGCGTTGCACACCAGACAGTCGATGTGTCCTTTCTCCTTCATTTTCTGAGCGAAGTCGCTCATTTCCTTCTTACTCGTCTGGTCCACCCAGAGAATCTCGAAGTTTTCACTGACTGCCGACAGCCTTTGGCGGCATGGTTCCACCGACTCCTTGTCATAAGCATAGGTGACGGTGACATGATAACCCTCTTTCAGCAGCATTTCTGCTGTGGCCAACCCGATTCCCCGGGTAGCCCCTGTGACAATGGCATTTTTCATTGAGAAGTTTTTTGTTTTTTATTCAGGCTTGATGATAAATTATATGGGAATTATATGTTTTTTCTTTACACGAATTACCTCGAATTGGTCATTATTTTTGATCAGCCACGAATCTTCACGAAAAATATCAACCACGAATCTCTCTACGATTCTTCACGAACTTAATGATCCCGAATTTTCGAATTAGAGAATTTCTTCGTGCTCTTTCGTGTATTTAGTGGTTCTTTTTTGATAATTTCTCCCAGATCTTCTGAGGTAGGGCCACAAAGATGAGGGAGCGGTTGTATCTGGGCGCCAGACGGTAGAACAGCAGATGGTTGGATAATCTGATACGCGACCGCTCTAGCATGAAGGAGAGGGAGCGTCTGTCGTGGTTCTTGCGCCTGTAATTCCCCCAGTTGCCATGCTTCACAATCAATCGGAGCACCTTCTCTCCGTATTCCCTGTCACTGTCGGTGATGGGGTAGGGGAATTCCTCTTTCGGCAGTCCCATTTTGTCGGTGAGGATGGCACCGAAAGCAACGAATGCACGAGTGATGTCAAATTCCTTCAGCCATCGGTCTAGCAAGTCGCGGTCGATGCGGTCCCTCATTCCGTGCAGCATCATCGCCAGGTCGCAGAGCTGGCGGAGTGCCACACCGATCAAAATGAAGTGGTTGAAGAGATGGAGGAAGGTGTATAGCACATTGAGTGTGGGCATGAGCGTTGGCACCTTCTCACCGCCCACGGTCACCATTTCGACAGGAGAGGTATCGACTAGTTGGTCAAATCGCTTCTGCATCTTCTTGTTGGGGAACTGGAGCAGATAGCGGTGCGCCTCAAACACAGTGCCGTTGTGCTGTAGTGCGATGTGTCGGTCGTTGCTCTCGTCCGTCTCCTTTCCCCATTGTCCGAGAATCATGTTCATGGCGCGGTCGAAGTCCTTCTGTGGCACGTAGAAGTCGATGTCGCCGGTTATTCTCAACTCAGGACGTGGATAGAATGCTCCTGCTACCTGTCCTTTCACCACCATGAAGGGAATGCCCGCTTCATTAAGTATATGGCATAATTCATGCAGATTGGCATTCACCTTCTCATTTTCTTCAGTCAGCGTTTGTTCAAGCTTCAGCAGATGATAGAAACTCTCTTTCTCCAGGCCGATGTTGCTGATCTTCATTCCGTCAGCCATCAGTCCCATGATACACTGCTTGTCAGCAGACTTCATCAGTGACTTGTATTTCTCTGCCGGAAAATCGAACCGCTTCATCGGCTGCTGCCATAGCGCCGACCGCAAAACTTTAAAGATGAAGTCTATCTTGTTCATCACCAACCACGAATAAATTCAACCACGAAACATTAATCTTCACGAAATATATATCCCGAATAATCGAATTAGAGAATTATTTTTTTGTTCTTCTGAATACCTTCCAACAAGCGATTAATGACAAATTACATGGAAATTATATGTTTTTTTCTTTTCACACGAATTATCAAAAATTGTTCATTAATTCTTCTCAACCACGAAATGCACTAAATACCATGAATCTTTTTCAATCCCGAATGCTCGAATGAGAGATTTTTTTCGTGTTCTTTCGTGT
>CAMZHP010000045.1 GCA_947306845.1 uncultured Prevotellaceae bacterium | reverse complement strand
GGTTTGGCAAGTTCCATCTGGAGATGATCTGGTGGCATCAGGCACAGTTTGCCCTGTGGGGGCATCCTGAGATGCTTGAAAATTCACTAGACTGGTACTTCACCGTGCGACCCGTCGCCCGTGAGATTGCCCGCCGCCAGGGTTTCAAAGGAGTGAGATGGATGAAGATGACTGACCCATCGGGCACGGAGGCTCCATCCAAGGTGGGAAGTTTCCTCATTTGGCAGCAGCCCCATCCCATCTATCTTGCCGAACTGCTCTACCGTGCTGCCGACACCACCGGACGCACCCGGATCATTGAGAAATACAAGGATATCGTCGCAGAAACCGCAGAGTTCATGCAGTCGTTTGCCACCTACGACCACCAAGGCGACCGCTACGTGCTCAAGGGATGCATCCCTGCCCAGGAAACACTGCGTGCGGCAGAGACCGTCAATCCCCCATTCGAATTGTCATATTGGAGGTTTGCCCTTCTCGTAGCACAACAATGGCGCGAGCGACAAGGAATGTCCCGCAACAACGATTGGGACGAGGTGATCAACCGTCTCTCACCCCTTGCCGCCAAAGACAGTCTCTACCTGGCAGCAGAAACTGCTCCTGAGACCTATGAGGACATCCGCTTCACCAGCGACCACATGGCAGTTTTGGGGGCAGTGGGCATCCTTCCCGCCACCCCTCAGTGCGACAACGCCATCATGCGAAACACTCTTCACTGGGTGCTGCACAACTGGAATTGGGACAAGACATGGGGGTGGGACTTCCCCATGACAGCAATGAACGCTGCCCGTATGGGTGAGCCCCAACATGCCGTTAATGCCCTGCTCACCCCTCAGCGCACCAACACCTACCTGCCCAACGGACACAACTATCAGGACGGTCGGCTCCGCATCTACCTTCCTGGCAATGGCGGGCTGCTCACCGCAGTAGCCATGATGTGCGCAGGATGGGACGGTGAAGATCGTCACAATCCAGGATTCCCCTCCGATGGGACATGGGATGTACGCTGGGAAGGACTGCTCCCCTTACCATGAGAAAAAACTTCATTTACCTGATACTGACCCTTGCACCCCTCATGACAGGATGCTCCGAAAAGGCTGTCGAGGAAGAACGATCTCTTCTCCCTGACACCTGTCACCTGCGCCCTGGAGACCTGGTGTTCCGCAGAGGCACAGGGGTGACAAGCCATGCCGTTATGATGGCCGACCACGGAGGACGCTTCTCCCATATCGGCATCGTGACCGATTCTGCTGGCATCGCCATGGTCATCCATGCCGTTCCCGGAGAACCTGACTATGAGGGTGATCCCGACCGGGTGAAGATGGAGACTGCTGCCAAATTCTTCTCCACACGCAACGCCTCACTTGGAGAGGTATGCAGACCCGCAGATTCCGTCGCTGCACAATGCGCCGCCAGCGCAGCTGTTGAATACTACCGCCAAAGGTTGCTCTTCGACCACAAATACGACCATACAGACACCACACGCCTCTACTGCACCGAACTGGTGATGGACTGCTATCACAAGGCTGGAATCGACCTCACCGGTCCTCCCACCCATTCCTTTTCCCTGCCAGGCATGAGCTGTATCTGCTGGTTGCCTTCCGATATTTACCATTCATCATATCTCCAACCCATCTATGCCTTCGAATAGTCGGACAAGTCGGACGAATCGGACATAGACCATACCCCACTATTCATGCCCGACAGCCAAGCCATACAGTCACTCCGGCAGCAGCGCCTGCTGCTCGAGATAGAATACGCCACTGAGCGCGAAGCCTACCGCCGCCAGACAGAAGCCATAGGCCTGCAGCGCAAGGTGAAGCGTGGTGATGCCTGGTATCCCATCCGGGGTGGAACATCCTACTACAACTCACTCAACCAATTGGTGTTGGAGGTGCACCGCACGCAAGATACTGATATCGAGCACAATTTCGAATATGGAAGGCCGGTTTGCTTTTTCCGCATAACCGAAGACGGGAAAGGCGGCACTTCCATCAAATATTTCAAGCAAACTTGTGTGGTCAACTATGCCGACGGCAACCGCATGGTGGTGATTGTCAGCGACATGGCGATAGTCACGGAGGTGCAGAATGGTGACAACATTGGCGTGCAATTGTTTTTCGACGAAACCACCTACCGACTGATGTTCGAGGCACTCGACCGGGTGATGCAAGCCAAGGGCAACCGCCTTGCCCACCTGCGCGACCTTTTCTACTCACACGCGCCCGCATCCACATTCTCGTTTGCTCCCGTCCGCTTCCCATGGCTCAACCCCACTCAGGAGCAGGCAGTCAATGAGGTGCTGAGGGCGAAAGATGTCATGGTGGTGCACGGACCTCCTGGCACAGGCAAAACCACCACCCTTGTGGAAGCCATCAGCGAGACCCTGAGACGTGAGAGTCAGGTGCTGGTCTGCGCCCAAAGCAACATGGCCGTCGACTGGATCTCTGAACAGCTGACCGACCGCGGCATACATGTGTTGCGCATCGGCAACCCCACCCGTGTCAACGACAAGATGCTGTCGTTCACCTATGAACGGCGCTTTGAAGCCCATCCCGACTATCCTGAGTTGTGGAGCATCCGGAAGACCATCCGCCAACTGCGGCAGCAACGGCCCAGAAAAAACAATTACCACCAAGCGATGGACCGCCTTCAGTCGCGTGCCACCGAACTGGAGATTCGCATTCAAAGCCAACTCTTTGGCGAGGCTCGTGTCATCGCCTCTACTCTTGCCGGCACCGCCAACCGACTGCTCGACGGACAGCATTATGCCACACTTTTCATCGATGAGGCTGCCCAAGCCCTTGAGGCCGCCTGCTGGATAGCCATCCGCAAGGCTACCCGTGTCATCTTTGCCGGCGACCACTGCCAACTGCCACCTACCGTGAAGAGCTTGGCAGCACTCAGGGGTGGTCTGGCAAAAACCCTCATGGAGCGCATCGTTGACAACAAGCCAGAGTTGGTGACCATGCTGCGGGTGCAATACCGCATGAATGAACAGATCATGCGGTTCTCATCCGACTATTTCTACGGAGGACAGGTGGAGAGTGCCCCGCAAATCCGGCACCGAGGCATCCTCGATTACGACCATCCGATGACATGGACCGACACATCCGACCTGGACAGCCAGGAAGAATTCATCGGCGAAACCTTCGGACGCATCAACCGTGAGGAGGCGGCACTCACCGTCACCACACTCGAAAACTATTTTGGAAAAATTGGCCGACAGCGCATCCTTGATGAGCGCATCGATGTGGGCATCATCTCTCCCTACCGTGCACAGGTGCAATTGCTGCGCAAACTCGTAGGACACCATACGCCCTTCAAGCCCTTCCGCCATCTGATCAGCATCAACACCGTCGATGGCTTCCAGGGACAAGAGCGCGACATCATCATCATCTCACTTGTCAGGTCCAACAAAGAAGGGCAGATCGGGTTTCTGCGTGACCTGCGCCGAATGAACGTGGCCATCACCCGGGCACGAATGAAACTCATCATCATCGGCGACGCATCGACCATGAGCCATCATCCCTTTTACAGAAAGCTATACCAACACGTGACATCCGCATCATCTACAGAATAAGCCGTCAGACATGATACAGCAAGACTATTTTATCCGCGTCATCCGCGAATTCTTCGCCGCCCTGGCAAAGGCTCTTGAAAAAAAGGAGATCGAAGACCGTAGCAAGGCCATCCATGAGATGTACTGCCAATATCTGGGTTCGTATGAATTCTACCAGAATGCGACTCCCGAGGAAGCCATCGACCACATCACGCTGCACTACCCAGAAGAGCAGCGTTACCAGCGGATGGAGATGCTTGCCGAACTTTATTACGCCGAGGCAGAATGGCGTGCATACCCCATTTGCAACACTCTGCTGGAACGCGCCCTGACACTCTTCGAAATCATCGACCGCAACAGCGGCATCTACTCATTGGCCCGGGCAGACAAGATCAGAAGTATCCGCAGGCGTATCAGCCCCTCTGAAGAGTAAGGTCGGCTGTTTTAGAAATTCACTTCCACACCCAAGCCGAGCACACGGTTGGTACGTGTGAACGATTCCTTCTGCTCAGGCATGGTGAGGCCCATTCCTGCCATGGTACGCTTTGGGGTGACCTTGTCATAGTCGCTGTAGTTGGTCTGGAAATAAGCGGCATTGAGCTTCACCTTGTCGCTGACCTGATAGCCCACTCCCACGCCAAACGACCATGAGTTGACGACAAATGACATATCATTCATATAGTCATCCGTCAACTGATAGCGTGTGAGCTGAGCGCCGCCGCTCACCTGCCATTTCTTCGTGATGTCCCACTCTGCGCCGGCCAGGTATTCATTAGTGCCGCCATCAAGCAATTTCTCAGAATGCTGATACCAATGGGCGTCGGTATCAAAGAAATGATGATAACCCAGGTTGAGTCTGACATCGGGAGTAACCGACCACTGTGCACCTACGGAGAGCAGGGCGGGTGCATCCTCCGGCACCTCCGTACCATTCACAAACTTGTTGGTAGCAGCGATGACGGTGGCCTCCTTCAGCGATGAGTTGTTCTTCATACGCATGCGGGTCTTGAATTCATATTTGGCAGCCAAATTAAATGCACCAGTCTTGAAGTCAATGCCGATAACGGGAGCGATGCCCCATCCTGATTGGTCGGATTTCAGGTTGACACCATTTGAATAAGGAGCGAGAGTCTCTGCGCTGGCCACCACCTCGTCACCGACTCCCTCCAACTGCTGTCCGGCAGCCTGCAATTGCTGTCCCTTCTGAGTGAGCGACTGTACCTCAGGTGTTTGCATGGCCTGCTCACGGGTCATGCCCGCTGCCATATAGCCGTTCACATACTGTGTGATACCATCCTCCACCTGGGCATGGAGTCCAGACAACACCGACTTGGCATCAGAGACGCCCTTGATGACTCCCTCAAAATATTCGGGCAGCGAGAGTCCACTGTTTCCGTTCATCACACGGATGTTGTTCAGACGGGCCTCATACGAGGCACTGCCGTAAAGTAAGCGCAGTCCGCCATAAACAGAGAGATGCTCGTTCAGTTTATAAGCTGTTCCCAACTGAACTCCGAAATAATACTGCTTTCCTTTCATGTATCCATCCACATCATATCCTGTAACAGAAGGAACGCCGACGCCCAGTGAGGAGATCTGTGAGTTCAGGGCATTGGAAACATACATCAGGCGGTTGGCAATGGCACCAACAACAGTTTCAAACGAACCGAGTCCATCACTGAACTCACACTTGCCTCCACCACCTGGTACAGAGAAATTGAACTGGAAGCTCCATTTTCCTTTGTTATATGCTGCCTGCAGCGATGGGATGAAAGGTGCGTTGGCCACACCTTCAAAGGTTTTGGTGTCTTTTCCGTTGTTCTTTAATCCTAGGGTATAGAGTGGACTCTGCGAAGTGATGCTACGCGTCTGGTGTGCATACTGCCAGTTGAAACCCAGGTGCCATCCGTCATTGAGAAACGCCACACCAGCCGGATTGGAATACACACCATCCAAACCTATGGCTGCGTCACGTGCAGGATTGCGAAGAAAATAAATACTCTGATTGGTGTTGGTGAGAATACCACCTGCGAATGCTGTCCTAAAAACAAGAATGGCCATTGCCATTCCGAACCATCTCTTTTTACACATTTTAAACTTCATTGGTTGAAAATTGTTTGCAAAGGTAAAAAGATTGTTCGCAATTTCCGAAAAGGCATTATTCCGTTAACTTACATTAACAAAAATTATATGTTTTCTTGCACAAAAACACAGATTTGTGCAAGAAAAACGCTTCAATTGTGTGCGCAAACAGCCGTTTATTCTGTCTTTTTCTCCTCTGGATATTTGATACGTGTATGGTAGATGCTCTTCAGCCTGTCGATGAGCACCTGTTTGGCCACGGCGATGTCACGGAAGGTGATGGGGCATTCGCGGAAAAATCCCTCCTTCACTTGTCTGTCAATCAGTTCGTTGACCATTTTGCTGATGGTCTCGTCGGTATACTCATCAAGTGACTTGGACGCCGCCTCCACTGAGTCGGCCATCATAAGGATAGCCTGCTCCTTGGTCTCAGGATTGGGGCCGGGATAGGAGAAGATACCGGTATCCACTTCTTCGTCAGGGTGAGCATTCTTGTACTTGACATAGAAGAAATTGGCCATTCCTTTGCCGTGATGGGTGAGAATAAACCCTTTGATAACATCTGGCAGGTTGTATTTCTCTGCCAGCCGCTGGCCACTGATGACATGCCCGATGATAACCTTCGCACTTTCCTTCTCCGTGAGTCTGCTGTGCGGGCTGAATCCTGCCTGATTTTCAATAAAGAACGCGGGATTGTCCATTTTACCAATATCATGGTAGAGTGCTCCGGTTCTGACGAGCAGCTGGTCTGCACCGATGCGCCGGGCTATCTCCGCAGCCAGATTGCCCACCGTGGTGGAATGGGCGAAAGTGCCCGGAGCCTTTTCACTGAGCATCCTCAGCAAAGGTTGGTTGGTGTCAGACAATTCAAAGAATGTGATTTTTGACAAGAAACCGAAGAATTTTTCGATGATATACATGAGTGGGTAGGCTAGGAGGAGGCAGATTCCGCTGACGGCAAGATGGAAGAACCTGCTGTCGTCGAGCACTCCCAGATTCCTGGTCTGTATGACACCGATAGCATAGTAAATGATGAAAGCGGACAAGGTTGCAGTGATGGCGGCATTGAACAGGTGTGCTCTTCTCGACATGTCGCCCAGCGTGTATATGGCAGCCAGTCCTGCAGCCAACTCGATAATGACAAATTCATATTGTCCTTCCAATGCCACCGACGCGATGAGGATGGTGGTGACATGAGTCATGAATGCCGTCCTTGAATCGAGGAACACCCGCGTGATCATAGGGACAATGGCAAACGGAATGATATAGACGCTAAGCAACATCCTCCTCACCATGAATGAAACCATCAGGGTGAAGAGTGTGATCATCAGGTAGAGCATCAGCAATTTGCGTGGCTTCTTGAAGAAGTCATTGCGAAATGACATCAGATAAATAGTATAAAGAAGCACAAAGACGAAAACATGGATAATCTGACCAATGAGCACATTGCGCATGCTTACCTGGTCGTTTTTCTTCGTCTCATTCTTCTTCTGCTCATACGACTTGATCTTCTGGTAAGTTTCCGCAGTGACCATCTCACCCTTGTCGACTATTCTCTCGTTCACGCTCACCACTCCCACGCTTGGTGCGATGTCAAGCATGAGCTCTCTGATGCCTACCTCATTGACCTCCTTCTCATCCACCAGATTGGGCTTCACATAATTATTCAGGTTGAACCTCTCCAGTTCCTCCTTGTGCTGTGAGATTTCATCATCAAGGAAAAGCCTGCCATAGACATCGGTCACCCTGGGCAAGTCCCTGACACATTCGCTGATGCCCTCTTTGCCCACATAGACAGAGATGGTATCGGAGTAATTGTCCATCACCTTGGACCGCTCCTCCTCACTCAGAATGCCTCTGTCATAGATGGAATGCAGGATCCTGACAATGGAGGACTGATATTCCTTCAGCACTCCCGTGGTATCCTGTGCCACAGCATTGTTGAAATCCTCTATCGCCTTGTTGCCGATAGACGGATCTTTTTGGTAAGAATATCTATAGGACTTTCGTATTTCGACAGAATCCTTTCGCAGCATCTCCTCACTTTTGAGCACAGGGAATTCTATGTCGGAGATGAGCATGTCATAAGTCCAAGGTTTTCCAATATCATACACATACTCTGTTCCAGGCTTGCGCGGCAATGCCCAGACGATAATGGAAGTAGTTGCCACGACGAGTACGACAACTGTTGCCCATGACAGTAAAGATCGGTTTTTATCGATGCTGAACAAATTCATCTTGCAGTTCTTCTGGCGTTTGATGTGGCGAAAATACGAAAAAAATCTGATATTTCCACTAATACGGAAAAAAAGCATTAATTTTGCACGAAAAATCAATCATACTATCATGGAAGAGAGAAAAGTGAGGGTGCGTTTTGCACCCAGTCCTACCGGACCATTACATATCGGCGGTGTCCGTACTGCCCTGTACAACTATCTTTTTGCCAAGCAGCACGGCGGCAGTCTGATTCTCCGCATCGAGGACACCGACTCCACCCGTCTTGTTCCCGGTGCCGAGGAGTATATCCTTGAGTCATTCAGATGGCTCGGCATCAAGTTTGATGAGGGAGTATCCATCGGTGGCAACTACGGCCCCTATCGCCAGAGCGAGCGGCGCAAGATTTATCGCCGCTATGTCGACCAGTTGCTTGAGGACGGCAAGGCATACATTGCCTTTGACACCCCAGAGGAACTGGAAGCCAAGCGTGCTGAGATTCCCAATTTCCAATACGATGCCCGCACACGCGGAATGATGCGCAATTCGCTGACCCTACCCCGCGAGGAGGTGGATGCCCTTATCGACGACGGCACGCAATATGTGGTGCGTTTCAAGGTCATCCCTGGTGAGGCTGTGCATATCGACGACATCATCCGCGGCGACGTGTGCATCATGAGCGATGTGGTCGATGACAAAGTACTCTACAAAAGCGCGGACGACCTGCCCACCTACCATCTCGCCAACATTGTCGACGACCACCTGATGGAGATTACCCATGTGATCCGTGGTGAGGAATGGCTGCCCAGTTCTCCTCTTCATGTATTGCTCTACCGTGCCCTAGGATGGGAGGACACGATGCCTCGCTTTGCCCACTTGCCTCTGCTGCTCAAACCTGAGGGAAAGGGAAAACTGTCAAAGCGCGACGGCGACCGTCTTGGGTTCCCCGTGTTCCCATTGGAGTGGCATGACCCGAAAACCGGTGATGTGTCAAGCGGATACCGCGAGAGCGGCTATTTCCCTGAGGCGATCATCAACTTCCTCGCACTTCTGGGATGGAATCCCGGCACAGAGCAGGAGGTATTCTCCCTCGACAAGCTGGTGGGTCTCTTCGACCTGTCTAAATGCTCCAAATCTGGTGCCCGCTTCGACTATCAGAAATGCATCTGGTTCAACCATGAGTACATGCTCAACAAGAGCGACGAGGAAATCGCCAACCTGTTTGCCCCCATCGTTGCCGGCAACGGAGTGGAGGAGCCTCTTTCCCGCATCATCCAGGTAGTGTCGATGATGAAGGACCGTGTCAACTTTGTGAAGGAGCTTTGGCCCTTGTGCTCATTCTTCTTTGTTCCGCCCACCAGCTATGACGAGAAGACGGTGCGCAAGCGCTGGAAAGAGGACTCTGCACAAGTGATGGGCGAGTTGGCCACCTTGCTGGAGTCACTCGACGATTTCTCCCTGGAGAATCAGGAGCGTGAGGTGCGTGCCTGGATTGATGCCAAAGGTTACAAACTGGGCGATGTGATGAATGCTTTCCGACTGGCATTGGTGGGCATCGGCAAAGGTCCGGGCATGTTCGACATCTCTGCCTTCCTTGGCCGTGAGGAGACACTTCGGCGACTTCGCCGAGCCATTAAGGTGCTGGGATAGCCTCTGCTATCCGGCACCCAGCAATGAAGAAAACCGGTTAGGAATTGTACAACATCCTGATATACCTCTATCTGTTCGGCGTAGCCATCTACAGTCTTTTCGACGAGAAGGTACGCAAGATGTGGCGTGGAGAACGCGCCGCCTTCGATGTGTTGCGCCAGTCGGTCGTTCCCGGTGCCGACTACATCTGGTTTCATGCGGCCTCTCTGGGTGAATTTGAACAAGGCCGTCCGCTGATGGAGGCGCTCCGGCGCGACCATCCCGAGTACAAAATCTTGCTCACATTTTTCTCCCCGTCAGGCTATGAGGTGCGCAAGAACTATGAGGGAGCCGACATCATCTGCTACCTTCCGCTCGACACGCCGTTCAACGCCCTCCGCTTCCTCCGACTGGTGCGTCCGGTCAAAGCGTTTTTCATCAAGTACGAGTTCTGGTACAACTATCTTCACATCCTGCGCCACCGCGGCATCCCTGTTTATAGTGTGTCGAGCATCTTCCGGCCCAGTCAGGTGTTTTTCAGATGGTATGGCCATGAATACGCCCATGTGCTGCGCTGCATCACCCATTTCTTCGTGCAGAACGAGGAAAGCCAGCGCCTGCTCGAGAGCTTGGGACTTCACAATTCCACGGTGGTGGGCGACACACGTTTCGACCGTGTGCTCCAAATTAAATCTGCCGCCCGGCAGTTGCCCATCGCCGAGGCATTCAGCAAGGGACATAAAGTATTTGTGGCTGGTTCGAGCTGGCCCCCCGACGAGGAAGTATTTATCAGTTTTTTCAACACCCATCCCGACTGGCGGCTCATCATCGCGCCCCATGTCATCGGCGACGAGCATCTGCGCCAGATCCATTCCTTGCTCAACATGCCCACCGTGCACTATACTGACACCACCCCCGAGGAGGCTTCAGAAGCCCGGTGTCTGATCATCAACTGCTTTGGTCTGCTGTCGAGCATCTACCAATACGGTCAGGTGGCATACGTCGGTGGCGGCTTCGGCGTAGGCATCCACAATGTGCTGGAAGCTGCGGTATGGGACATGCCGGTCATCTTCGGCCCCAACAACAAGCGCTTTCAGGAAGCGCAGGGACTGCTTGCCTGTGGCGGCGGTTTTGAGATTGATGGTTACGAGTTGTTCGACGAACTGATGGCACGTTTCGACACGGATGCCGCCTTCCTTCTCCAGAGCAGCCAGTCGGCCGGAACATTTGTCAAAGGACAGGCTGGTGCCACTGCCAAGGTGCTGGAGGCAGTGGAGTTATAAGTCTGACTTGCCAGCCCCCTCTTTCTTATCCTCCTCCAAATACCATTTGGAATATCCCACATAGTGTGCGGCAAAGCTCTCAGCCTGGTCCGGGCGTGTTTTCTTGATGAATTTTGCCGGCACGCCACCCCAGATCTCATGTTCGCCTATTTTTGTGCCTTGGAGCACCAAAGCCCCTGCTGCCACAATGGCTCCTCTGCCCACCTCTGCGTTGTCGAGCACAGTAGCGCCCATTCCGATAAGCGCCCCTTTTCGGATGGTGCAGGCATGGACGGTGGCATTGTGCCCGATGGAGACATCGTCCTCGATGATGGTGGGTCCTACTTCATAGGTGACATGCACGCATGCCCCATCCTGAACATTTACACGGTTGCCCATTCGGATGAAAGCTACATCTCCCCGCACGACGGCGTTGAACCAGATGGAACATTCGTCACCCATTTCCACATCGCCCACAATACAGGCGTTCTCACTGAAATAGCAGTCTTTTCCCCATTTGGGTGTGAGACCTTTCACAGATTTGATCAGAGCCATTTTTATTGAAAATTGAAGATTGAAAATTATTATGCGAGCACTTTCGACATGCTTTCGAGGGCAGATATTAGCTGAGAGCGCGGACAGGCGATATTGACACGGATGAAGCCTTCTCCTGCCCGTTCGCCATACATCGTACCACTATTGACCATCACCTTTGCCTCACTGAGCAGCCGCTGTGTGGCCTCATCACTGGTCATGGCCAGTGGACGGATGTCAAGCCACACCAGGTAGGTTCCCTCCAAAGTGGTGACTCCCACTTTGGGCATGTGTTCGGCTACAAAAGATCTCAGATAGTCATAGTTGTCCTTCAGGTATCCGCATAACTGGTCGATCCACCATCCGCTCTCGTTGTATGCCGCCATGAGCGCCTCGACGCCAAAGGGATTGACATCGCACACCTCATTGATGTTGATGGCCCGGTCGATGCGCTCCCTCACCTGGCTGTCGCTGCAGATGATGTTGGCAATCTGCAGCCCGGCAATATTCCACGACTTGGAGGGGGAGTTGAGTGTGACAGAGTTGTCGAGACATTCTTTCGACACTGATGCGAAAGGAATGAACCTGTAACCAGGCATGACCAATTCGCAGTGTATCTCATCCGACACCACCCTCACGCCGTTTCTTTGACAGATGTCATTGACATGCCTCAGTTCCTCGGCTGTCCATACCCTCCCGGCAGGATTGTGCGGATTGCAGAGCACAAGAAGCCTTGCCTTCGGGTCAGCGGCTTTACGTTCCAAGTCATCGAAGTCAATGTGGTAGGTGTTGTCCCCATATTGAAGTAGATTCTCCACCACCTGACATCCGTTATTGTACACAGAGGAGAAAAAACAATTATAGACAGGAGTTTGCAGGAGCACCTTATCACCGGGCAGCGTCAGGGCCTTGATGACGGCCGAGAGGGCAGGCACCACACCCGAGGTGTAAATGATCCACTCCCGATCGATGTGCCATGCGTGGCGTGACTCAAACCACCTGATGATGGCGTCATAATATGCATCGGGCACTTGTGTGTATCCAAATACGCCGTGCTCCACTCGTCTCATGAGTGCCTCGGTGATGGGCTGAGCCACAGGGAAGTCCATGTCGGCCACCCACATGGGAATGGCACCCTGAGCCTCCTCACAGTCCCATTTCACACAATGGGTGTTGCGTCTGACGACGGGGGTGTCGAAATCGTGTTGTCTTTTCATGCTCTTGTTAGGATTTGGCAGTCAGCTGGCCCCTTGATGTTCTCATCGAGGATAATCTCACCGTAACCGTCGGCGACGATGATTCCGCTGGCTGGATTTTTCACACTCTTGATGGTGCCTCGGATATCGGCCTTCAGCGTGGAATATTCAAAGGCACGGTCACACTCTGGGTCAAATGTGCAGTTCTCAAGCACCAGGTCATGGGCATAGCAGAGAGGCTGCTCACCGCCGATGTGGCAATTGATGAGTCTGAGATTCTTGGAGTGCCATCCCAGGTATTCTCCGTCGAGGTAAGAGTCATAGATGGTGACATTCTCCACCTCCCAGAACGAATCCTTGGTGACGATATGCGCATGGTGTATCTCCACGTCGCGCACATATTGGAAGACATACTTGCTGTCGCTTCTCAGGTTGTTGACCACGACGTTGCGGCAGCCCATGAAGGGATAGGTACCCTCATGCAGCATCACATTGTCGATATGCAGCCCGTCGATGTTCCAAAAAGTCTCATCGGCATCGTTGATGGTGACATTGCGCAATTTGAGGTTGCGCATCTCCCGGAAGAATTTCGGTCCGTCAATCACGCAGTCTGTCATCTCCATGTCGTTGGAATACCAGATGGCGGACCTTGCCCCAGGCGCGAAATAGCAGTTGGTGATAAGGCTTCTTTCAACATGCCACAGGGGGTATTTTCCCTCAAAGTGGCAGTGGTCACATTCGATGTCGCTGCATTCTTTGATGCCCGACTCACCCTCGGTGATGGTGACGTTCTCCAGTCGGAGCCCGTGTGATTCAAAGAGTGGACGCTCTCCACCGAAGGATTTGTTTTTGATTGTTCTCATCTTTTTAGGTCATGCTTTATTATAAAGAGTAATCATGTTTCCGTCAATCATGTCGCGCTGTCTCAGGGTAGCTGTTGAAGGAACCTGTGGGGAGGATGTCCCGTCGCCCACAGCGAAAGTTCCTGTCTCAACCCTTATCTCATCCCAAAGGCCTGCATCGATGAACGACTGCAATGTGGCCCTTCCTCCCTCTACAAGCAGGGAAAGCAGTTGCCTGTCTCGGCACTCCTCAAAGACGGCATCGATTCCATGGTCAGAAGAGAGCACCATTTTCACCGGGTCGGGACCACTCCAGTGGCGCACGTTGAGCTGAGGATGCTCACGCTCTTCCGTCACGCGTCCCACAAGGATAGCGTCATGTTCCGCCCGCAGCCGGTGCACCAGCATGGAGGTAAACGGCGTTGAAATCCTCGCCGCCTTGCCATGGTCGTCGAGGAATCCGTCGGCGGTCTGCGCCCATTTGAGGGTGATGTAGGGCCGATGATGCTGATGGAAAGTGAAAAAACGGCGGTTGAGCCACTGGCATTCCTCTTCACACACCCCCACAGTCACCTCGATGCCTGCTTCCCTGATGCGCTGGATGCCCTTTCCCTGAACACGGGCAAAGGGGTCAACACATCCCACGACTACGCGCTTGACTCTCTTGCTGACAATCAAATCAGCACAAGGCGGTGTTTTCCCATAATGGGCACATGGCTCCAGACTGACATAGACTGTCGCTTCAGGAAGAAGCGGCTCATCGCTCTTGCTCACAGCGGCAAAGGCGTTCACCTCTGCATGTCCTTCACCGCAGCGCACATGATACCCTTCTCCGATGATGCGTCCCTGTGCCACGATCACAGCCCCCACCATCGGGTTGGGACGGGTGGTGAGCAGTCCGCACTCTGCCAATTGCAGGCAACGCCGCATATACATCTCATCGATGGCTGACTGTCGGGAATCTGTTATCACATGCTTGTCACTCATGATTGCAAAGATACGACGAAACAAGTGAAAAGCCAAATTTATTTGAGCTATTTGCTTTGATTTTCATTTGTCTTGCACTATCTTTGCCAAAGTAATGATATATATGTATAATTTTGAATACCTACTTATCATCATCGGATGGAAAGACCCAGTTATCAACAACTATGGCAGTCACTTGTGCCTCCCTATGAAGCGGGCGAGGCACGCGCGATGGTGCGCCTGCTGATGGAGACGGAATTTGGCCTTGGCCTGCCCGATCTGCTTTGCTACGGCACAAGCCAGTTGGATGACTCAGAACAAAAACGGCTGCAAGAAATGATGCGGCGGTTGCAGGCCACCGAACCCATACAATATGTGCTGGGCAAGGCGATGTTCTGTGGCCGGATGTTTCATGTGGAGCCAGGAGTGCTGATTCCACGACCCGAGACCGAGGTGCTCTGCAGATGGGTGATGGAAACCTCTCCCCTGCCCTCCCCAAAGGGGAGGGAGAGTGCATCTGTCCGCATTCTTGACATCGGCTGTGGCAGCGGCTGCATAGCCGTCACCCTCGCCTTAGAGATAGAGGGAGCCCAGGTGACGGCATACGACATCTCCCCCAAGGCGCTGAAAGTAACACAGCACAATGCGGCACGCCTCGGAGCGCAGATTGATGTCAGGCAGCAAGACATCCTCTCCACCAAGCTGCCCACAGAAGAATCTAAAGCCTCTAGAGAATCTAGAATATCTAGAGCCTCTAGAGATTCTAGAAAAGCCAACATCACCGCCGAAAGCAAAGGGAAAACTTTCGACATCATTGTCAGCAATCCCCCTTATATCTGCCACCATGAGGCCGCAGCCATGCATCCCAATGTCCTGCGGCATGAGCCCCATGAGGCACTCTTTGTCCCTGATGCCGACCCATTGTGTTTCTATTCCGCCATCGCACGTTATGCAAGGGTTCACCTGCGCCCTGGCGGTCTGCTCTTCTTTGAGTGCAATGCCGCCCACACCGGAGATGTCGCCCATCTGCTGTCGGCTTCTGGCTTCCGTGATGTCACCACCCGCAACGACGATTTTGGAAAAACCAGGTTTGTCAAAGCCATCAATAATATCTAGAGTATCTAGAAAATCTAGAATATCTAGAGAATCTAGAAAATCTAGAAAAAACAAATAGCCACAATGA
>CAMZHP010000044.1 GCA_947306845.1 uncultured Prevotellaceae bacterium | reverse complement strand
ACACCCAGAAATACAAATGGTTCAGGCGCATCAGCAGCAGCAAAGCCGGACGACGACTGCTGTGCATGATGTTAAATAATTGAAAATTGAAGATGATGCAGGCAGGGGACGTTACATTTCGTCCGCCACCCCCAAAAGGCCGAGACAAACAAAATCATACGTCTAAACTCCAAGACTCCAAGACTCCTAAACTCCTAAACAAATGAAAATACTTCTATTGGGTGAATACAGCAACGTGCATGCCACACTGGCCCGCGGCCTGCGGGCACTGGGGCATGAGGTGACCGTGGCATCCAACGGAGATTTTTGGAAAAACTATCCCCGTGACATCGACCTGACCCGCCGGCCGGGAAAATGGGGAGGAGTGGCCTTGGCAGCCAAGGTGTGTGCCCAACTGCCCCGGTGGCGGGGCTATGACATCATTCAACTCATCAACCCCATGTTTCTCGAACTGCGTGCCGAGAACATCCGTCCCATCTACGACTATCTTCACCGCAACAACCGCCGCGTCATCCTTGGAGGATTCGGCATGGACTGGTATTGGGTACACACTTGTGTAGAAGACAAGCCTCTGAGATACAGCGACTTCAATATTGGAGGCCAACTGCGTGACAACCCTGAGGCACTCACGGAGCGTAAAGACTGGATAGGGACTGCCAAGGAAGTGCTCAACAAGCATATTGCCACCTCCTGCGATGCCATCGTGACAGGACTCTACGAATACTGGGTGTGCTACCAAAAAGCGTTTCCTCAAAAGGCGACCTATATCCCCTACCCCATAGAGATGCCGCAACCACGTGAGGACGACTTCAGCGGACAGCTGCGTGTGTTCATCGGCATCAACACAACCCGCAGCGCCTACAAGGGCACCGACATCATGCTATCGGCAGCCGAGGAGGTGGCGGCCCGTCATCCCGACAAGATGGACCTGCGTGTGGCACGCTCCGTGCCCTTTGAGGAATATCAGCGGATGATGGACGGTTCCGACGTCATCCTCGACCAACTCTACAGTTATACGCCATCGATGAACTCCCTTCTGGCCATGTCGAAAGGCATCATCTGCGTCGGCGGCGGCGAACCCGAGCACTACGACCTGCTCGGTGAGCATGAGCTGCGCCCCATCATCAATGTGACACCCTCACGCGAGAGTGTGGTGGAGGCGCTTGAATGGCTGATCGCCCATCCCGAGCGCATCCCACAGCTGAAGCGCGACAGCATCGCGTACATCCGCAAACATCACGACAGTCTCACCGTTGCCAAAAGATATGAGACCCTATACGCGCCCCTTATTGCCCTTTAAGCAAATATTTGACAATGCCCATGATATCGGTGACATTGACAGCATTGTCGCTGTTGAAGTCGGCTGCGACATGGTCGAAGCGGTGGGGGGCCTCGTTGTCGTTGCCCAAGGTAATCGACACGGCACCCATCACGTCGGTAACTGTGATTTTTCCGTCGCGGTTGACATCACCGAGAATGAAGTCGGTGAGGTCGATATAGTAGGGCTGCCGCAGGGTTCCCACGATGGCGTTGTTCTGGAAAGTAAGGTCTTGATCGACGATGTAGAGCTTGCCTCCCTCTTCACCCCCCTGTGAATAGGGGTCTTTGGCATATACGTGGAAGGTGATGGCCTCCCCATTGGTGTTGCCGTAAACATCGAGCATGATGAGGTCGGTGTAGGCGGGCGACGGGTCGAAGGGCGTGGTCTTGCCGCGTATCTGGTCACCCTGATACGCGGCGACGATGAGGCCGTCGTCCTTGGTGAGTTTGCGGCCGTTGAGGCGTACATAGCCTGTGACGCTCATGGTGTATGGCAGGGTGCCGGCAGCCACCTCGGGGAAGGGGTCGGCGGTCTGTGCGTTGGCTGTACCGATGCTAATGAGCAGGGAATAGAATAGGATGAGCAGATATGTGCGGCGCATCATGTTTATTGTTTTTTGTTGACTATGCGTTTGTTTCCATTCACGATGTAAATTCCTTTTTGGTGGGGAGTGTTGTTGAGTTTACGGCCCACCAAGTCATACCATTCTTCATTCACAGACTCACCATTTTCCATTTCTTCGATGCCTGTAGCAGTGTCGAGGTTAATGATGTAAGGTGCGCGTGTGGTGCCGACGACCGCATCATTGACGTAGTCGATGTGCTGGGGCAGGGTGTAGATATTCTCACCGTCCTTGACCTTGATGGTGAGCTGGCAGGGAGTGTCGCCAGGCACGGTGAGGTAGATCTTGCCCTGATGGTCGGTGATGGCTGTTGAGCGGCATTGGTTGCCACTGAGGATGGCCACCTGGACATCGGACTGGGGATGTCCCTGACTGGTCACTTGTGCGAGCACGACCATGTTGGAGGAGTATTGGTTTGCCATGCCCGGGTCTGGGAGCGACGGCTCAGTGCTGCCGCTCTTGGCAGGTGCCAGCCGGATGTCTCTGACAGAGTTTGTGGGATAGTTGAATGCCAAGTTGTTGGCGCTGAGTGCCATGTATCCCTTGCCTGGCTCCATGCTGCGCAGCGAGCCTACCCATTCATAGCCGTCGTAGTAAGCAACGGCGTGCTGGCTCTTGATGATGTCATCGACGGCGGGGTCCCATCCTGCGAATGCGTCAGCTATCGACATGGTGCTGAGCGGGGTGTAGGGTATCCAGTTCCATCCGCTGTTGAGGAATATGGTGTTGGCAAGCGGGTCAACAGGAGTGCCGGTGACGCTGACGGTGGTGGCCGTGTTGGCCTGCACCATGTACATCTGGGCATTGTCGATGGCAGTGAGGCGTCCTATCCATTGGCTACCGTCGTGGATGGCATAGCCTGCGCTGCGACTCTTGACGGTTGCGAGGTCGCCTTCGGTGTTGGGCAACAGGGCATCAAGTCCCATCTCTTCGGAAGTGACTCCCAATGAGATCCAGTTCCAACCTTGCGTGAGTGCGATTGACTGCAGCATCAGGTCGGTGGCATCGAAGACGACAGGCTGGGCATAGCGTCCGAGGAGAGCGCCTTGCTCGAAGCTGACCGGAGTGACGCTGCCGTCAATAGTGGCTGTGACGACGGGGTAGGTCATGCCTGTGGAGGCATCGTAAACCTGGAACTGCAGTGGCTGTCCTTCATCGTCGCTGTTGCCTTGGATGTCAATGGTGACGAAATAGCTGTCGTAACGGCTGAAATATTGGGGCTGTGCCACACCCACACACTTGGTTCCCTGGAATGCGCCTATCATGTCCCTCGTGTCACTGCTCCGAATGCCGTCTATGGCAAGCACACCCACGATGGTCATCGTCGCCTCGCCGGGCACCGCTTCCCACTGCGGGGCCTCACCCTCGTTGATGACGGTGATGTTGAGCGGGGTGGGTATGTTCTGAGTGCCTGTCAGGGTGATGGTAGCCTCATAGGTGCCGATAGGCAGGCTGGCATCGACGGTGAAGGTGAGGCGTGTAGTTGCGAGCGGTGCCTGCGACCCACCCTCCGTGTTGGCGGAGAGCCATGTGGGCATACCGCTTATGCTCCATGTCTCGTTCTCGGAACCGATGTTCTCAATGGTGGCGGTGAACTCTGCGGCTTCGGTGTCGCTCTTGTTCACGGTCAAGTCGGCCTCCTGCCAGCGCAGTTTGTTCTGCTGCACAAAGACGCTCCAAGTGATGGGCTGTGCGTCGTTGCCGTTGACATCCTTCACGCGTTTGGCGGTGAGGTAGATGGTGCAGCCCTCGATCTTGGCGGGCTGCTCTTCGAGGTTCACCTTGATCTGGCGCTCGCTGGCCACGAAACTGAACTCCACGTTCTCCATCTTGGGCGCCAACTTCAGGGGAGCGCTGTTGATGGCAGAGAGTTGTGAGTTGATCGAGGCTACTGCTGTGTTGTCGGCGGCGAGGAGTTCGATGGCGGGTGGCGCGTTGTCGCCGGAGGGTGGCACGGCATCATCGATAGTGACGGTTGTCACTATCTGGTTGTAAGCGTCGCGTGTGCTCTTCTCCAAGGGGTAGTAGGCCACGAGCCCGGCTTCATCGCCCGTCAGCCGCGAGAACATGCTGTTCTTGATGACATCGGCGGTTCTGCGTCCCTTCCAGATGCGCAGTTCGTCGATGGCTCCTCGAAGCTTCTGTGTGATGCTGTAAACGCCCTGCGAAGCCTGCAGGCGCCGGCCGCCAAGTATCAGACGGTCGCCGAAGAGAGATGGCATGGCCGAACCCGCGATCTGCTTGCATAGCAGACCGTCGAGGTAGATGTTGCCATTGCCGTTGGTGCTTTTCAGCACGTTCACGGCCAGATGGTGCCACTGTCCGTCGGCGAGGTTCTTGTTGCTGACGGAAGTCACGTCGCCGTCCTCAAGTTCCAGCTCCATCTGTCCCTGTGCGTTGAGGCGCAGGTCCATCTTGGGGGTGCTCATGATGGAGGCGGCGGCAGTGTTGGTGTCATCGGCCTTGAACCATGTTTCGACGAGATAGTCCTCGCTGTCGGTGGTGTTCAGGTTGTTGATGTCAGCGGCGGCGGCGTGGGCGCCGTCGAGCACGAGGTTGTAGTTGTCGCCGTCAATCCACCATGCGTTCTGGCTGGGAAGCGTCATGTGGCGGTTGTGCACACATTCGGTGGCCGTGGTGCCATGGCCCTCGTCGAACTGCCAGTATGCCATCAGGCCTTCGGTGTAGCGGTTCTTCGTGGTGTACATCGTGCTTTGGGCCTCTGCCATCGAACGGCTGCCGTTC
Source organism: uncultured Prevotellaceae bacterium (assembly GCA_947306845.1). The sequence continues at coordinate 10,831 of CAMZHP010000044.1, read as the reverse complement.
CAAAGTGAGAGTTCCTGCACCTTGGCCGAGAGTCCGTTGCCGCCGAGGGTTACAGGCCCGTTGCATTCGTAGGCTTTGACCTTGCTGCCTGGGATGAGCTGCACGGTGCTGGCATCTATGGCGTAACCAGCACTCACGGTCTTGTAGTCGGCGTTGTAGCTGACATTCATGTAAAGCCACTTGCCGGCGGGCAGTGTCTCGGTGGAGGTCACCGTTGTGTCTGCCACGATGACGGCGAGCTTGCCACCGTCGATGGCGATGGAGAAACTGTTGTCGGCCGTGCCATGGGTCAGCAGGGTGCCGTCGGTGGCGTAGTTCATCCAGAAGCTGACGGCAAACGACTTGCCGCTGAGGTTGACTGTCGTCTCGGTCTTGGCCTTGGCATTGTCCGTCAGGCTCAGTGCCACGTCATGGGCCACCTCGCTCTCGTTGAGCACGCCCACTACTTCGAAGTTGTTGGGCTTGGTCAGGATGGAGCCTTGTATGTCTTCGTTGAAGGTGATGAGCAGGTCGTCCGCGCTGGTGAGTATGCCGTTGGCGGGACTGGGTGTGGCGATGAGCATCGGGCGGGTCATGTCGCGCACGATGGTGAGCTCCTCACTCTCATTGTTCACCTCCTTGCCGCCTTGGTCGCACACGGTGATGGCACGGAAGACGTAGGTCTTGTCGGCGAAGTCGCCCGTGCGCAGGTCGATGACGTAGTTCAGCTTGCTGGTGCCCTCAAGCGATGGCAGTTCTCTCAGGTTGGGGTCGGCGGCCAGTCGTGCGGCGTCCTTGGTGTATTCCTGCAACGTGCGGAAGTCGGCATCGCCCTCGGCCTTGTATTGCAGTCGCAGGCCCTTCAGCGTCGTCATCGAATAGTTGTAGCCGCTCATGGACAGGGTGACGGGTCCCTCGGTGTCGGTGTTGACCAATGAGTGCGACGATTCGAGCTTGATATCGGAGCACGTCGGCTGGAAATAGACAGAGAAGGAGGCGTAGTCGGCCACCTCGCCTCGTGGTGACATCGGGTCGTTGTCGCATTGCGAAGACATGCGCAATGTCACGTTCTCATAGTTCAGGATGTCGGGGTTGGTCTGCTTGACGGTAAGGGTTTTCACCATGGTCTCTCCGGGACTCACCCTCACTGACATGCCTCGGTTCAGGCTGACGCCATCCATCATCACCGACAGGCCGTCGAGGTTGGAGGGAGGCGTGACGAGGAGGTCGTACACCACAGATCTATCCGTGTCGCTGTTGTTGCGTATGTTCAGCTTGACCGTGCCGGTGCCTCCTGCAGGAATACCGGTGACCTGTTGCGTCTGCACTTCTATCTCAGGCTTCTCTATCTGCACCGTCTTCTCTGCGATGACCGTTCCGGGTTTGTAGTATTGTGTCACGTCCTCATCCTCGTAGGGGCAGCTGGTGGCGCCACCGCGTGTGTAGAAGATGGGGCCGTTGTCGTCGGGGGCATCGAAGACATCCACCGTCAGATAGTCGTAATAGCCGTCTCCATCCTCTGAGAGGATATAGCCCATGGTGGCATCGTTGGCATCAATGTCCTCACTGCCGTCAGTCCAATTCTTGTTAAAAGTCTCATGCACTACTCCACTGAGGCCGAATCCGCTCCAGAGATAGCCTGTCTCTGCATTAAACACGACGTTGATCCCTTTGGTGGTGGAGTTCATTTTTGAGCTGCTGTGCGTCGTCGTCACCTCGTTGGTGATTCTGGTGCCTGTGGAGAAGGAGTGGTTGTCCCTGAGCATTTCGCTGCGGTTCTCAATGGCCTCTACCTTGGCTTGCTCATTCAACTTCAGTTCTTCCTCCCACCTCCTGATTTGCTCGTTGTAGTAGAAGACCATGTCCTGTAAGTCTTGCTTATAGTCCACAGGCAGCAGCAAGGTGTATGACGGGCCACGATAGACGCCGTCCTTCAGCTGGCTGAAATCGACGGCTTTGTCGCCCCACACCTCGCTGTCGCTGTTGTTCGAGCCATAGTGTGGGTCATCCTCACTCAGGGAGGTGACGTAGATGGGCTCTCCGCCCTTGGCGGGACGGTTGACCTGACTCACATCACTGACCTTCGTAAGCAGTGCGTTGCGCAGTTTCCTGAAGTTGGGAATAAGCGTCTCCTTGATGTAGTATTGCGTATAGTTGAAGAAAGTGCTGAATTGCTCGTCCATCGCCAGGACATCTTCCTTTATGATCTCAGGCGTTCCGTTTTCCTCGTTCCACTTGATGTGCACTTGCCGGCAGACTCCGAAGAGGAGGTTCGTCGATGTTCCAATGAACACATCGGCCGGAGCACCCACAAAATTCGGCGAGTCGCTGGTGGAGATGTCCTGTATGGCGGTCATTGTGTGGACCGTGGTCTCGCTGTGGATATGGGATTTCAGGAAGTCACCACCGGCTGTGATATCAACCTTGTTTTGAAGATTGGAAAGGTGTATGACACCGACTCCTCCTACGCCCACATCCGAGCTCACTCCCAAATGCAAGGTAGCCCTGGCTCCCAAATCATTCTTCCAGTCATGGGAGGTTGTGGAGACATGGGTAGTGGTCGTTCCCTTGCGCCAAGTGGTCTTCGAGTGCGAGCCTGGCGGGTCGCGCAGCACCATGAGCACATTGTCGGGTCCGGCGGTGACGAAATTGTTGCCGGTGGGCACTCCTCCGAGCACGATGACACGGAATGTGTCGTTGCCGCTCCATCCCATCTCCGTGCCGTCGTTGTCGTAACTGATGGACAGGCCTCGCGTGTAGGGAGCCTGGATGTTGGGGAAGCCTGCGGTGAACTTATAGGTGGCCTTGCCCAGGCTGTCGAGTTCTATCTTGTCATCGACGATATCCGCAAGCTCGCCACTCTCCTGAACCACGCCGGTGGTGGAGGCATACTGGTTTTTGATGGTCACCACCTTGCCTCCCAACGGCACCTCATTGACGACGGCAGTGCCGCTGTCGTAGTTGGTGTAGCGCTCATAGGCATAGATTTTGTATTTATAGGTTACCAACTCCTCATAGACGGGATAGCCGAAGGTGTACTGTACGTTGCCGTCGGCATCGGGAACCATGTTGCCGTCTTCGTCGGTCGCGTAGAGCGGCACCTGATGAGTTTTGCCGTTGATGTCCTTCACCTCGTAGCTCTTCGTGCCGAAGCTGCCGTCGGCGTTCTCCGTCAGGTCGATGGTCGATACAGACTTGTACTCCATCTTCGCGCTGGCCTCGTAGTTGAATTTCTCCCACTTGCCGTCCACCTCAACGGAGTCGGTATAGTAGGCACCGGGGTGGGTGGCGTCGATGACAGGCAGGCTGAAGTCCTGCGAGGTGATGGCATCGCTCTCGGGGCGTGAGGGGAAGACCACGCTGGTCACGTCGTAGCGCAGCGGCGGCAGCTGTGCCACCCATTCGCCCGTCTCTGCGTCGGTCTCCACGGTGATGTAGTTCTTCCCGCCTGGCACGAAGGCCCGTCCGTATTGCGACTGGAACACGCGGTCGGTGTCGCTGATGTCATAGGTGGTCACCGTGCTGCCCGGGTCTTGGTCGGCCACGTTCAGGTAGCCGTTCTCATTGCTCAACTGCAGGCGGAGCACTGCCTTGCCGATGTTCGCTATGCCTTGTCCCAGTCCCAATGGCTTCTGATACTCTGGGTCGCCGCCGGCCACGCGTCCGGCCACGATGGCGGTGGTTTGGTCATAGAAGGTCAGGCCGCTTATCTCTCTGTCGAACGTATGGCGCAGGCCCAGGCCGTTGGGGTCGGCGGGATAACGACCACCATTGAGGAACTCATGGCCGTTGAGCTTCACTGAGATGAAGTGGTCGCCGATGGGCACGCTCACCTCAAATTCGCCATTGTCGTTGGTGCTTATCGACTCTCCGTCCTTTGATGCAATGATGCCGTCGATATAGAGATAGGCGTCTTTCACGGGGATGGTGGTGTGCTCGTAGTAAACCACACCGCGCACGGGGAACGAGCTGATGTCATCGAAGTCAACGCTGTTGTGTACGAGCGAGTTGTTGCTGATGTGGCGCAGTGCCTGCGTGGGGTTGAACTCGTGAACGCCCATCGTTGGCACGACGGCGTAAGTGGTGCCCTCACCGGTGAAGGGGATGCCTTGGATGATGTAGTTGCCGTCCTTGTCGGTCTTGGCTTTCAGGGCCAGGTCGTCGGGCGTCACTGTTGCCGTCACGGCATTGCTGCCCACTCGGCCATGGTGCTGATGATAGGTGGAACCGCTGCGCGAATAGTCAAAGAACTGTGAGCGCAGGCCCTCGTCGAAGGTCCAGTAGGTCTCCAGACCTGCCTCGTTGCCTACGAGCAGACGGTCGTAGTTCTCCGAGATTTCATCTTCGCTCAGGCATTTCGTCCACAGGCGGAACTCGTCGGCGAAGCCCTTGAAATGCCCCAATGAGAACAGGTTGGCACCGGTCATGCTCAAACTGCCTGACAGTTGTTTGGTGGCGGTCTTGCATACCTGTATGCCGTCAGCATCTTTGCCCATCAGGAAGCAGGTCAGCGTGTTGCCGCTGCGGGTCAGTGCCACATGGTTGTAGGCATTCTTCCTCAGACTGAGGTCATCGAAGGCAAGCGTGTTGGTGCCGTCGCTGAAGCACAGTTGTCCAGTGGCCGACATGCCCAGGGCCATATTCTCACCGAAGCGGGCAAACCAGCTGTCGCTGAACACCTCAGGGAACAGCCACAGCTGCACCGTGAAGTCGCCGTTGGCCAACTTCTCGTCGGCGTATGTCTCAGAGGGATACTGCCACGTCACCGCGCCATTGGTGTTGGTGAAGTACATGGAATGGTACTGTTCCAATGTCTCGCCCGAGGAGCCGGTGATTTTCATCACCACGTCGGCACCCATCACCGATGTCCCCGTGGAGCCGTAGGTGATGCGTCCGCTCACGCTGCCCGTGGACTTTGCATAGCCGATGTCTGTTGTCTCGTAGTTGATGATGGTGCCGTCGTCGCACTTGTCCTGCACGGTGACTTGGTAGTCATAGTAGATGCCCGGCAGCGGTGTCTCATCGGTAAAGAACAGATAATCTTCGGCGCTCGACATGCGGTGAAGCACTTCCCACGCCTCGTCGCTTTCCGCCTTGCGCCGTTCCACAATATATGTCTTCGCAATTTCCGACCCTTGCCGGTTGACGTGCCACGACAGCTTCACCGTGCCGGAATAGACACCCTTCGAGGCTTCTAAAGAATAGAACACCGTGCCTTTGCCGATGGCCTTTCTTTCGAGGGTGGCCTGGTTGAGTGTCTTGTCGCCGATGACTCCCTCCACACGGTAGTTGAGCGGGGAACAGGCATTGAGCGGCTCCTCGGTGTAAGAAACGCCCGTCTCCGGGTCGATAAGGTTCACACGGTCATTGTGCTTGTCGGTGGAGCGGTGCTCCCACTGGAAACTCGTCTGGTAGTCTGTGGGCGTGATAGTATTGATGGGCTGCGTATCATCGCCCACATAGATTTTGAACTTGTTGCCAAAGCCCTCCTCATAGCCGTCGGATGTCCAGGTGAGCACGACGCGGTCATCCTGGCAATCAGCCTTCAGATTGTTGACAGGCACCGTGCGGGTGGTGTTCACCGTCACCGTGGCTTTCGCGTCATCGCGTTTTGTCCCTTCCTCCCAGTTGTCCGACACGTAATAGACGCTGTAGAGGGTTTCCGTTTTCTCGTTCTCATACTGAGTGTCAACATAGGAGCGCACATCATGGTCGAGTTGGGCTATTTGGGTGTTTCCACGATAGACCACCCATGAATAGTCGGTGTAGCCTCCGGGCAGGCTGCCCGCGCTCCAGATCAGTGTCACCGTCTTGTCCGCCTGGCTGAACACGCCCGTCAGACTGCTGGCCTTGACGACAGGTGGATGGATGGTAACGGTCTTGGTGGCCGAAGAACTGTTGTCGGCGTAGGTGCCGCCGTCGAGATAGTACTCCACGGTGTGGTCGCCGACGGCAGTTGCCCTGGGCCATGGCACCCAATTGCCATCATCCACTTTGTACTTCATCGTGCCATAGTCCGATGAGCCATTCTCCAAAAGGTTAAGCTCCCTGCCTGTATAGGTGAGGTCAGAATAAAACGAGGGATGGTTTTTGAGCGACAACGTCTGTGTGGTGAAGTGCTGCTGGATATAGATGAATTCACCGCCGACATCCCTGTTGACATCGCAGATGCCGCTGTATGAGCACTCGCGCCAATAGATGGCTTCCGTATCAGGGTAGCCATCTTCCTCCGAACTGGTGGTCGAGAGCTTTGTCATCACACGCTTCAAGCCGCCATAGCTGCTCAGCCTGACACGGTCGCGGGTGTAATAGAGATAGATGAATGCTCCTCCTGAGCCACGATTCATGTCGCCGTTGAACTCGGAGTTGGAATGCGCCTTATAGTAGGTGCGACCCTCATACCTGAAAGAGTTCACATTTTGTGTCGATGCGCAGATGTCGGTGATGTAGCCACTCTCAGGATTGTCCGTCGAACTGGTTTTGTAGGCCAGAAAGATATCCCAGCCGTGAGCACCGGCATTGAGGTCCTTGTCCAGGACTGTCCAGCCATCGCCTCTGTACTTGCTCTTGATGGTGTTGCCTTTGCCTGATTCCAGTCCGATGACTGCCACGTCGGTGATATAGCCGTCGGCACATACGTCAGTCACAGTGAAAAATAACATCACTGTGAGGAAAAGCCTTTCGAAAAACGTTAGGTATTGTATTGCCTTCATATTGATTATGTTTCTTTGATTTACTATGATTTGAGGAGCACCCAATTTTGGTTAATGATTTAAATTGTAAAAATAGGAAGAAAAATAAAAACTGAAACAAAAAAGCCACTATATTTTGATATTTTTAACTAAAATTTTTTGATATATTTACAACTTGAGCATACTAAAAAGGAACGAATCTCTCTGCGTTTGCAGCGAGATGCCGCTTGGGCGGATGGACAATCCACGCACAAGTTCAAGATAGAAGTGCCAATAACAAAATAGAAAAAGAAAACTCATAAACATATTATTTGGCAAATACAATAGTTTTTTATATCTTTACACCCAAATTGCTAAAACGACTGCACTATGGCACCAAAGAGGAAATACCCAGTAGGGATACAGAGTTTCGAGAAAATTCGTACTGATGGTTACGTGTATGTGGACAAGACCCCCCTCATATATAAAATGATAACTGAGGGATGTCCCTATTTTCTGAGCCGCCCACGGCGGTTTGGCAAGTCGCTGCTGTGCTCCACCCTTGAGGCGGTGTTCCAGGGGCGTCGCGAGCTGTTTGAGGCTTTCACCACCGAGGATGGCATAGAGCAGCCCCAGCTGTTTATCGCCACCACCAGTTGGAAGTGGCAGAAATATCCCGTCATCCGCTTCGACTTCAGCAGGAACAGGATATACACCACCGAAATACTCGATCTGCAGATTGGCAACACACTCTCGCAATATGAGCAGGAATATGGCATAGTTGCCACAAGTACCGACAGCAGCACACGATTCCAGCACCTCGTCATAGAGGCACACCGCCAGACGGGCCGCCGCGCCGTGGTGCTGGTCGATGAATACGACGCCTTCATGCTGCACAGCATCGGCGACACGGAGCTGGAGGAGGGCGTGCGCACACGCCTCTCCAATCTTTTCAGCCCGCTCAAGTCGCTCGACGACCACCTGCAGTTCGTCTTCATCACCGGCATCTCCAAATTCTCGCAGATGGGCATTTTCAGCACGCTCAACAACCTCAAGAACATATCCATGCTGCCCAACTACGAGGCTTTATGCGGCATCACCGAAGAGGAACTCACCACCCAACTGCGGCCCGACATAGAGTTGTTGGCTGAAAAACGCGATGAAACGTTCGAGGAGGCATATACCGAACTGAAACGGCGGTATGACGGGTATCATTTCAGCCGCAAAAAAACCGACATATACAATCCCTTCAGCCTGTTTAACGCTCTTGACTCCGGGGAAACCAAGGACTACTGGTTCGACAGTGCCACCCCGAGTGCCGTAATAGAAATGCTGTCGAAAATGCCGCCACTCACACTGACCGACATCGAAGGCGTGAACTGCCCTGCCGAAAGGTTCGACGTGCCGTTCAACAGCTACGACGACCCGCTGCCTGTGCTCTTCCAAAGCGGGTATCTCACCATAAGGGACTATGATGCCGACCTCGAGGAGTACGAGCTTGGACTGCCCAATGCAGAAGTGCGCAAAGGCTTCGCCAACAGCCTGTACAATTACTCTTGGGGCGTGAGGGGAATCGACACCAACAAGAATGCGATGTATCGCGCATACAAGATTTTCCAGCGCGACAATGACTTGCCGCCATTCATCGAGGCCATCAAGGCGTTCTTTGCCGGCATCCCCTATTATCTGGCACAAAAGTCAGATGATGCCGGCAATTTGGAAAAGGCCGAGCGTCACTATCACGTAATCCTATACACCCTCCTTGTGGCCTTCGGCGCCGACATACGCATAGAGGAGCCAACGGCCAAGGGCCGCTCCGACATCGTGCTGAAAATGCCCAAGGGAATATATATTATGGAGCTGAAGGTGGACGACACTGCCGAGAATGCCCTTGAGCAAATCAACAAGCGCGGCTATGCCGACAAATACATCACCGACGGGCGGCCCATAACCAAAGTGGGGATGGCATTCTCATCCGAAGAAAGGAATATTACGGAGTGGATGGAATTGGCCACAATAAAACCTTAACAACTCGAAGAGGGTGCGCACCGTCATGGTGCGCACCCTCTTTTGTCTTGGCGTGTGGATTAAGCCTCGGCGGGAGCCTCTGCTTCGGCGGGAGCCTCTGCCTCAGCAGCAGCGGCAGCAGCGGCGGCTTTCTTCTCAGCCACTTTCTTAGCGATGGCTTCGTTGATGGCCTTCTCTGCCTTCAGTTCTTTCTCATAAGCATCTTTCTTAGCCTTGGCGGTCTCGGTGCGGACTTTCTCGTCGCCCTTCACCTTGGTCTCCTTCCAAGCATCGAACTTCTTCTGAGCCTCTGCCTCATCGAAAGCACCCTTCTTGATGCCACCACGGAGGTGCTTCATCAGGAGGACACCCTCATGGCTGAGGATGTTGCGCACGGTGTCGGTGGGCTGAGCGCCTACCTCGAGCCAATAGAGTGCGCGGTCAAAATTCAAATCCACTGTTGACGGATTGGTGTTGGGGTTGTAGGTACCAATCTTCTCGATAAATCTACCATCACGTGGTGCTCTGGCGTCGGCGATGACGATGCTGTAGAAAGCATAGCCCTTGCGTCCACGACGCTGCAATCTCATTTTTGTTGCCATGTTTTTTTGTTGTTTGGTTTGAATTAAATGCTACTATCTCGTAATAGCGGCTGCAAAGGTAGTAAAAAACAATGAGATACGACTATGAAGACAGACATGAAAGAAAAATTTAATATTTATTAACTGGCTTACTCGGCATCCACATCGATGATGTCTGACCAGCGAGTGGTGTAGTTGGGACTTTTGCGGTCACGGCGGATGGCGGAGGCGAACTTCCCCGCCTTGCCTTTTCCGTCCTTGGCAGTGTATTGCTGCGAACCGAGGACGACGGTCTCGCGGCCGTTGATTTTGTTGATGCGGTCCATAGCTACGTCGAGGCGGCGAAGGCGCTCGTAGCGCTCTGAGTCGTAGTCGAGGAAACTTGTCTGCACCGCCGCGTTGGGCGTGATGTCCATCACGAGCACTCCTGCCCGCTTGTAAGCATATCCCTGCCGAAAAGCCTTTTCAAGACAGGCCAGCGCACAGGAGACAATGCTCACTGTGGCACTGGTGGGTGTGGGCAAGGTGAGGGCGCACGACATACCATACTGCGGCAGATCGTCACGGAAATGATTGGTATCGATGAACACCTGGACAACGCCAGCCACGGAATGCTGCCTTCGCAGCTTCTCCGCACACCGCGCCGCGTAGTTGGCCACATGGGTGCGGATTTCAGCCATGTCGGTGAGCATATTGGGAAATGACCTCGATGTGCAGACACTCTTTTTGGTGACCATCTCCATGTCGTCAAAAGGAATGCAGTCGATGCCGTTGAGCTCACGCCAGGTGCGCATGCCCACGATATTGAAATACGACCGCACCCACGACTCAGCGTGTGCAGCGAAGTCATAAGCTGTGCACACATTGAGGGCAGCCAACTTGCGCTCCCACCGTCTGCCGATGCCCCACACGTCGCCAACGGGGAAAAGGCGGAGCGCCGTCTCGCGTTTGTCCTCATCGTCGATCAGGCAGCAGTGGCGGTAGCCTGGATATTTCTTGGCAAACTTGCTTGCCACCTTCGCCAAGGTCTTGGTAGAGGCGATGCCGATGCTCACCGGCATCCCCAATCCGCGGCGGATCTGACGAAAGAGATCCTCGCCCCATTCCTTCAGCGCCTCACCCTCCATGTCGGGCAGCAAGCAGAACCCCTCGTCGATACTGTATCGGTGGAATTCCTTCGACGCATTGCGCACGATGTTCATCAATCGTCGTGTCATGTCGGCATACAGCTCGTAGTTGGAAGAGAAGGCATGGATCTGCTGTCCGGGAAACAAGTCGGCAAGTTGGAAAAACGGTGTACCCTCTTTGATTCCCATGAGTTTCGCTTCATTGCTGCGCGCGACCACACAGCCGTCGTTGTTAGACAGCACCACCACGGGTTTTCCCACCAGGTCGGGACGGAAAACCCGCTCACAGCTTACAAAGCAATTATCTACATCAACGAGGGCGTACATGGGTGAGGGGTGAGAGGTGAGAGGTGAGAGATATGAGGTGAAGAGAGGGGAACGCGCAAAACGCGTTCATACGGAGAAGCCAGAATCTTCAATTTTCAATTTTCAATTTTCAATCTTCAATTTTCAATCTTCAATCTTA
>CAMZHP010000043.1 GCA_947306845.1 uncultured Prevotellaceae bacterium | reverse complement strand
TGGTCATTTTGGTCCGGAGAGTGATATTTTCTCCGCAGCAGCCGTGCTTTACACCATGCTGTATGGGAAGGCACCCTGGGAGAGAGACAACCTGAAGGCAGAGGACGATGAGAAGACCGTGCGCAGCAAGGTGCATATAGCACGCAAGGATACCCTTTCCTTCGAAGGGCGAGACGACGTTCCGAAATGGCTGATGAACGTACTTACCCATGCGCTTCAACCAAAACCCGAGAATCGGCTTGCTACTCCCGAACTTTTTATGGAAATGCTTGCCAAAGAAGGTCTGACAGACAAGCCACAGGAAAAGGGCACAACAGAAGGCAGCAGTAAAGGCAGTCAGGAAGACGGCCAAGAAAAACAAGACAAAAGCGGGCACGACGAGCGTGGGCAGGTAAGCACGACGAGCCAGTTTGAGGTTGCCTCGGGCAACGGCTTTGCCGATGTCGCCGGCATGGACGACCTGAAGATGCGTCTCCAGCAACGCGTGCTTTTCGTGCTCAAGAACAAGAAGAAGGCAGAAGCCTATAAGCTGACCCCTCCCAACGGCATGTTGCTTTATGGTCCTCCGGGATGCGGCAAGACTTATTTCGCGAGAAAGTTCGCTGAGGAGTCGGGTTTCAAATTCTGCATGGTGAAAGCCTCCGACCTGGGCAGCATCTACATCCACGGTTCACAGACGATGATAGCCGACCTGTTCAAAAAAGCGGCATCGAATGCCCCAGCCATCATCTGCCTTGACGAGTTTGATGCCATCGCCCCCCGCCGCGGCACTCAGGGCATGGAGAACACCGCAGGCGAGGTGAATGAGATCCTGTCTCAGTTGAATGAATGCGGCAAGCGCGGCATCTTCGTCATCGGCACCACCAACCGACCGCAGCTCATCGACTCCGCCGTGCTCCGCAAGGGCCGCCTCGACATCCTCGAATATGTGCCCGCCCCCGACAAGACCACCCGCAAGCTGATGTTTGACCTCTACCTCAAAGACCGTCCATGTGGGGATATCAACACCGAGCAACTGTCGGAGAAGACGGAGAACTATGTGGGCAGCGACATCGCCTACATCGTCAACGATGCCGCCCTGATCTCAGCGTTGCGCGACGAACTCATCACCCAGGACACCATCATGAACTGCATCCGCAACACCCGTCCGTCGCTCAATGCCAAAATGATAGAAGAATACAAGTGCATGAACAAGGAGTTCACCGGCGAGGTCTCAAAGACCAATCCCGTCGGTTTCAATGCCATCTTAGCCAAGGACAAATCATGAGCGACTCACCGCACCGCAAACTGACCATGGCGGACATCAGGCAACTCAGCGATAAGGTCATCGTGGAAGCCATCATTGCCAGAGACGCTGAGATCACCAAACTTTTCTTTTATGAGAAGTGCTATCCGCTGTTTAAGTCTGTCTTTGAGAAATACGAGACAGACTGCAAGGACTGCATCGAGTTCATCAACGAGATCTATGTCCACATCATGGTCAGGAGCAACAAAACCGGTTTGTCCAAACTTGAAGGTTTCGGATTCAACTGCACGCTAACCAACTGGCTGAAGATTGTGACTGAGAACTTCTGCCATCAGATTTTCAAGAAGAAAAAGCGGATGCCTATCGATGAAAAGCCAGATGGCAGTGATAGTTTAGACCAAATAACCGACTCTATAGGAATAGACCTGCATTTCCTTGACCTCAGCGATCTTGAGAAGTTGCTGGGCATGATGCGCAACGAGCGCTACCGCCAACTTATCAGGTACCGCTATGTGGAAGGCCGAACAAATGAGGAAACCGCTGGTCTTTTGGAAATGAGCATGGACAATTATTACAACAAGCACCGGCTTGCGAAAAATCAATTCCGGCAAATACTAAAAAAGGAGAAACTGATATGAAAGACAGTTTGGGGCACTACGCTGAGACATTAGGAGCCTACTTGGAGGGTAAGCTTCCCAAGGGGGAGATGTCTCTAATCAACAAGGTTTTGGAAAAAGACAGCCAGGTTAGTGATATACTGAATGAAGTCCGCTCCACAGAGGTGGACTGGAATAGAGACATCCGCGCCGACCATCCCGATTTTGACAAGCGATTCTTCCTGCCACCCATCCCGGAGACGACCACAGACAAGAAACCCAGCATAGGAATTGCCGGTCTGGCTCCAAATGAATAAGACATCAGAATATCTATCAACAATCAAATACTCATCATTATGGAAAACGTTTTTGAAGTATATGAACAATGGTTCAAGAACAACGGCATCATCTACAACATAGATGAAGACGGCGACCTTCACTTCAAGTATCAGACATGCAACTTCTACATTCTCAATCCAAAGGACGACACATTGTTCCTGCATATTATTTTGCCCAATATTTGGTCGATTGACAGCGAGGAGGAGCGTGCCAACGCCATGCAGGTGGCCAATGAGCTGAACATGAACCGCAAGGCTCTGAAGGTGTTCATCACCTCAACCAATACCATCCTTACTGTGGAGATGTTCATTGACAGCACCCCCGATGTGGAAGACTTCATGGAGCGCATTCTCGACATTCTGATTAGCGGGCGCCAGCTGTTCGCCCAGAAAATGCACGAGCTCCAATAACCATCATCATGACCGGTTCCGCTTTTTGGTATTCGCTAGCCAGCATCTGGGAAGGACTGAAGGCATTCTGGGTTCTATTCTTTTAAGCCATGGTCAAAAGCAGCACATCGAGCAGGAGCAAGACGCCCAGGCGCAAGAGCAGGAAACGGAGCCATTCGCGGTGGAGCGTACGCCGCATCATCGGCACCATGGTGTCGGTCATCTTCTTCATGGTATTGTGGAGTTACCTAAGTCCTTCTACCTGGCGTGTGTTCAAGTCGTGGACCCACATCGATGAGATCATCCCCGAGCACAGTGGCTACGACGGCATAGACGTGTCGAAGCATCAAGGCAAAATAAACTGGAGCAAGGTGGCGGAGGACAAGAACATCCAGTTTGTATATATCAAGGCCACCGAAGGCCGCACCATGCTCGACAGGCGCTATCATGAGAACATCAATGGTGCACGCAAGGCAGGTCTGAAAACGGGCAGCTACCATTTCTTCACCAGCCGCCGCTCTGCCCGCGACCAGTTCGAGAATTTCCGCAAGCATGTCGACCGCAGCAAGCAGGACCTCATTCCCATGGTCGATGTGGAGGAGTCGGGCTGCCGGAATGCCAGCCGCACCGAATTGCAGAAGAGCCTCGCCGAGTTCATGGAACTGATGAAGGCCGAGTATGGTTGTTATCCCCTGCTTTACAGCCAATACCGTTTCTACAACGAGAAGTTGGCTCCCGAATTCAACAAATATTTCATTTTCATGGCCCGCTACAGCAGTTCAGAGCCCAAGCTTCGGGGCAACGGAAAGCACAACATCTGGCAGTACAGCGAGCGTGGCAAGGTGTCGGGCATCAAGGGCCATGTCGACCTCGACAGGTTTGTCAACGGCACCACATACAATGACATCAAATGGTGATGGCCTGAGTTTTTTCCGTTCCTACATAAACGAATCCGGCCGGGCATGACGCTCGGCTGGATTCGTTAGAGATAAATAACTTTTTCACACTATTCCTTGGTGAAATCGTCTATCTCCTCGATAACTTGCTCATAGTTGTCCTGGTTCTTGAAATGGACTTTCAGTCCGACTGCACCACCAAGCAAGGCACAGACCACACACATCACCAAAATGTAGATGCTGTCCTCACCACCGGTGACCTTGTACATCTCATAGCCGAAATAAGCCAGCCAGAGGACGATGAGGGGGATGCCTATCTTCAGCCAGTCATGGTCGAGTTTCTTGGCCTTTGCCACCTTGGCACGAGCCTGCACCAGATCTTTCTCAAAGACACGGCTGCTGATAAACCTTCCGGTGTACTGCGTATAGACGAAAGCGATGAGCATCAGGACACAGGTGGCCAGCCACAGCCATATCGACATGCCTGTCAGTTTGACAAAAGCCCAGTAGGAATAGGGCACCATCAGGATGCATAGGATGGAGACGAAGGTATATCTGCGGTTGATGCCTTTAAGGCTTTTCCGTGTGGAGCGACGGAACACTTTCTCATTGACGATTTCCTGCTGCTGAAGTTTTTCCTTCAGGATATTCATTTGCTGACGCATTTCTTCAAAATCTTTGTCCATGGTTGACGGGTTTTTTAATGGTTTGACATTTGTTTCAACTGCTCTTTGATTCTGAACAAGCGCACGCTGACATTTTTGGTGGAAATACCGACGATTTGCCCTATTTCCTCGTAAGAGAGATTCTCAAGCCACAGCAAGACGATCGCCCTGTCGAAAGGTTTGAGTTGTGAGATGCGCTGGTGCAGCATGTCCACCTGCTTCGTGTCATCATCATTGTCACGGAACAAGTTGATGTCCATCGTCAGCGAAGTTTCCGGTTGTCTCCGCTTTTTTCGGTCCATCGTGATACATGTGTTGAGCGTCACGCGGTAGATCCACGTCTTGATGTCGCTTCGGTGCTCGAAGCCGTCGAATCCCCGCCAGAGATTGATGAGTGACTCCTGGAACAGGTCGTCCACCTCATCCGAATCTGTGGAAAACATATAGCACACGGTGTAGATAGTGCTGCGGTTCTCCCTGATGGTTTGCTCGAATTGTTTTTCTTTTGTTGTCATTTTCGTTGCTTGTTCAGATGTTTTTGCCCGTTTGACGCGCTAAGATAGAAAAAACTACATCAAAAAGCATTTTATTTCGAAAAAAAATAAAAAAACACGGAAACACAGGGTAAAAAAGGCTATTCTTCATCTCATTCACGTGGGAAATGATTGTCTAAACAGGAATAGTTAAACAAACTTAACATGATATTATTTTGCATTATTTTGAAGTATAGTTAAGAATAATTCATTACTTTTGCAAAGTAAACATTAGAATTCTGATATGGACAAGCAAGTCATTAAGATTGTTATTGGCGAAAAACAACTGCAAATAGACAAAACCAGACTGTTGCAACGGAGCTGTCTTTTCGATGAACATTCATGCTATGTGCTCGTTGGTATTCGTCGTGCAGGTAAGTCGTATACACTCTATCAGGATATGCAGACAAGGCTCACTGCAGGAACTGCCAAAGTGGAGGACTTTCTTTACATCAATTTTGAGGACGAGCGTCTGGCATCGATGAAGTCTGATGAACTTGGGCTGCTGTTGGATGCCTATTGGGAGATGTACGACCAAAAGCATCCCCTCATCTACCTTGATGAGATTCAGAACATCGTCGGATGGGAAAAATTTGCCCGTCGACTGGCTGAGGCGAAATACCGTGTCATGATCACAGGCAGTAACGCCCAAATGCTCAGCCGGGAGATTGCCTCCACACTGGGTGGGAGTTACATCCAGCGTAACATCTACCCTTTCTCCTTCGAAGAGTATCTGAACCATTATGACATCCTGCTTGACAACAACTGGGAGTTCCAACCGGAAAAACGGCTCGCGGTGGTGCTCCACTTCTACGAGTACTTCTATCGTGGTGGGTTTGCCGAGTCGTTCGACAAGACTGACAAACGGGAATGGCTGACATCGCTCTATCAGAAAATACTGATGGGTGACATCGTGGAGCGCAACAAAATCCGCAACCCGCGCATTTTCAGACTATTGGCAAGGAAACTGGCCGATAGCGTGATGCAGCCAACAACGCTGAAACGCCTGGAGCACATCATTAAGTCAACGGGCGACAGTATCAGTCCAACGGTATTAAAAGACTATCTCGACTACATGGAGGATGCCTATCTCATTTTCTCCATACCCAACTTGGTCTCACCACTGACAGAACAGCAGACTATCGTGAAGCGCTATTTTGCAGATAATGGTATATTGAACCTCTTCCTTACTGGTGGTGAAACCAAATTGTTGGAAAACATCGTTGCGATTCAACTGAACAAACGCTATCACAACACGCCAGAAGAACTACGCCTTTTCTATTATAATAAAGGCGTAGAAATTGATTTCTGCATACCAGAGGAGAAAATGGCCATTCAGGTGTCTTATAGCATCGATGACCTTGACACTTATGAGCGCGAAGTGGGTGGACTCGTCAAATTCCTGAAAACTTACAAGCAGTATCACGGTATTGTCGTTACATGGGATACCGAACGACAGATAACAGAAAGCGGAATCACCATAAAAACCATCCCCATCTGGAAATGGCTGCTGATGGGTTAATTTTGCAATAAACATTCTATGCACTCTATGATGAAAACGTGGAAACCCAATATGGAAGCGGCCAAGCGTCGCTATATCGACTGGTGGAACCACCAGGGAGTGATCCTCAACATGTGGGAGCACTTTCAGGAAGGAGTGGCAGCTCATGCCGACATCGCTCCCCCACCCCCACCCCGCGACCTCCGGCAGAAATGGTTCGACCCTGAATGGCGCGCCAGTTATCTTGACTGGTATGTGGCACACAGTTCGCTGAAAGCCGACATCCTGCCCGTGGCCAACACCCAGCTGGGACCAGGTTCGCTGGCTGCCATCCTCGGTGGTGTGTTCGAAGGAGGCGAGGACACCATCTGGATTCATCCCCACCCTAGTTTCGACCCCGACATCCCATTCGACCCCAATCATCCCAACTATCTGTTGCACAAGCAATTGTTACGCTGTTGCAAGCAACGTTCACAAGGTCATTATTATGTGGGGATGCCCGACCTGATGGAAGGGCTCGACGTGCTGGCAGCGCTGAAAGGCACCGACCAGGTGCTCATCGACACCGTGATGCACCCCGAAGTGGTGGAGCGCCAGATGCAACGCATCAACGACATCTATTTCACCGTGTTCGATGAGCTCTACGACATCATCCGCGAGGGCGATGAAATGGCGTTCTGCTATTTCTCTTCCTGGGCACCGGGCAAGATGACCAAACTGCAGAGCGACATCTCGACGATGATCAGCGAAGACGATTACCGCCGCTTCGTGCAGCCATTCATCAGGGAACAATGCCAGCGCATCGACTACACATTGTATCATCTCGACGGTGTGGGAGCCATCCGCCATCTGCCTGCTTTATTGGAAATCAGTGAACTCAACGCCATCCAGTGGACTCCCGGTGTGGGTGAGCCTCAAGGCGGGAGCAGCAAATGGTATGACCTCTACCGACGGATACTTGACGGCGGCAAGAGCGTGATGGCTTCCTGGGTGACACTCGATGAGCTGCCCGACCTGCTCAGCCACATCGGAACGGAGGGCATTCATCTCGAGATGGATTTCCACAACGAGCAGGAGGTGGACCAAGCCATGGAAATCGTGGCGCAGGCACAACACACATCGCCCACCGCCTCGGCCACTTCTCCGCATCCCTTCCCCACCGACCGTGTCATGGTGCTCGACGGAGGCATGGGCACGATGATACAACGTTTCCACTTGAATGAAGAAGATTTCAGAGGAAAGCAGTTTGCTGACCACGACCGTCAGTTGCTCGGCTGCAACGACTTGCTCTGCCTGACACGGCCAGACATCATCGAAGACATACACCAGCGCTATCTCGGGGCGGGTGCCGACATGATAGAGACCTGCACCTTCAATGCACAACGCATCTCACTCGGCGACTATGGTCTCGCGGAGGAGGCTCGCGCCATCAACCTGGCCGCATGTCGGATCGCGCGCCACGCTGCTGATGCCTATACGGCACGGACACCCCAGCAGCCTCGCTACGTTCTAGGCAGTGTAGGACCCACCAGCCGTATCTGCTCTCCGGAAGCCGCCAATGGCAACCCACTCTCTCCTGACCTCCTCCATGAGGCTTATCTCGAGCAGATGGAGGCCCTCATCGACGGCGGGGCGGACGCCATTCTGATAGAGACAATCTTCGACCTCCGCAATGCCCGCATCGCGTGTGATGCCGCCCTCGACGCCATGAACCGCCGAGGCAAGCGACTGCCCCTAATGCTCAGTTTCTCCGTCGCCACACCCGACGGGCACAACATGCTCGGTCAGTCCATCATCCCGTTTGTCAAGTCACTGACCGACCTTCCCATCTATTCTGTCGGACTCAACTGTCTGTCGGAGGTGGGGAGATTCATACCTCTGCTGCACCAACTATCGCAGTCGGTTCCCTTCCGCATCTCCTTCTACCCCAATGCCGGACAGCCCGACAGTCAGGGTGTCTATTCCAAGACACCTGAGGAAGTGCTGGCTGAGGTGTGGCCTTTGCTCGATGCACACCGGCTCAACATCATCGGAGGATGCTGTGGTACCACCGACGCTTACATCAGACAATTTGCAAATGTGGTCCAGCCTGCGCCAGGACTGTTCCTCTCTCCCTATCAGCCCGGTCAATCACCCACGGGCGACAGTCTCCGACGGCTTCAAAGGCTGGAGGATATCAGTGAAATCGACAGACAAATAGCACGGGGAGAAACGAAACAAAAGGAGAAAGTGGCTGAGACGCTTTTCGATGCTATCTACAAGGGCGATGAGAAATCAGCAGTGAACCTCGCCCGACAGGCTATGGACGAAGGCAAATCTCTCCAGGCGGTGATCGACCAAGAGATGATTGCGGCGATGACCCGTCTGGGACAGGACTTTGAGGAAGGCAAGGCTTTCGTGCCGCAGCTTCTGATGGCTGGCCGCGCCATGAAATCAGCGCTGAATGCCATCCAGTCGCAGACTCAGGGTCCGCGTCCTCAGACAGTGGGGCGCATCGTGATAGGAACGGTGAAGGGCGACCTGCACGACATTGGGAAGAATCTGGTGGCTTCGATGCTGGAGGGATGCGGCTTTGAGGTAATCAACATCGGCATTGACGTCTCTGCCGACCGTTTTATCGAAGAAGTGAAGCGAAGCCACCCCGACATCCTATGCATGAGCGCGCTGCTCACCACCACGATGGGCTATATGCGTGAAGTGATCAGCGCTTTGGAAGCAGCCGGCATCCGCGACCAAGTGAAAGTGATGGTGGGAGGAGCCCCCGTCACTGCGAGTTATGCCAGCGAGATAGGAGCCGACGGCTACAGCGACAATGCCAACGCGGCGGTGACCGTAGCCAAAGAATTGCTCAGTTAACGTCGTCGGAAACAATGGGTGAGTTGGCAGTGTTGGCAGGCATAGTCATGGTATGAGACATCCTCTCCGAGTCCGATGATGCCGCTCACCGACTTGACGGGGCACATCAGGGCACTCTCTGTCAGCCACACCCCACAGGGATTGGGATCACCGAGCAGGGGCACCAACAATCGCTGCTCATCAGTCGCCCATTCACAGTAGCCCGGAGAAAAGCGGTTGGTGCGCTTCCATCCCAATTTGTCAATGCTTGCCTGCAAGGCTTTCTCCATCTCATCGGCACATCGCTCTGCCACGACAGAACCGAGTGCATCGGCAATAAATGACTCCAACAAGTCATCCTTTCTTCTCCATGCCTCGAACTCTGCTCCTGCCGTAGCGACAAAAGCCGCGAAATGAGTGGCTCCTGCTAACTGGCGTGAAATAATGCGACCCAGATGAAACTCCCGCTCACCCAGCCGCAGCACTTCATGCTCGAGATGTCCTTCCATCACCATATAGCAATAACGGGGCACGGCCGACCGCGAAGTGCTGGCAATCAACCGTCTCACCTCTTCCGCTGTGCGTTCATCGGGTGTTTCCTTTCCATACCCCATCTGCCGGTACACATCCTCAGGATGGATACATAGGTTATCTAAAGAGAGTCGTTTCTCAAACATCAGCCATTTCCTATTTTGGGGTTGAACAAGTCAATCAGACGGCAGGCAGTCCTCTATCAGCATTTCCACAAGCCGGGGGACGGCATATTCCCCGATACCGCTCTCGGGAATCCAAATATAGCCTTCGGGCAGGGAGGGTCTGTCATCCGTTTCCCACAGATAAAAATCCGCCCACAGGATGCGGTGGGTGAGCACATGTTTCACCCCCTGGCGGAGCAGGGTGAGTCTGCCTTTGCCAAAATCGATGCCCATATTTTCCGTCTTTCCTCTTTCGCCAGTTTCTATCAGCAGGGGCTCCCAAAGTCCCTGCCAGATGTCACCTTCTCCACGCTGATGAATGGCGACATGCCCGTCGCATCTTACATAATAATATGATAGGTAGCGCTCCCTGACTGTCACCTTTTTTAGTTTGACTGGCAGTTCCCCTACCCTTCCATCACGCCATGCCACACAGGTTTCCTCCAGCGGACAACCTTGGCACAGAGGTGATTGTGGCGTGCACTGCATGGCTCCGAAATCCATCATCGCCTGATTGAATTCTGATGCCCTTGTAGCGGGGAGCAGCGACTGTGCCAATGCCGTGAACTCTTTTTTTCCTGCTGTGGAATTGATGGGGGTGTCGATTCCGAAATAACGAGAAAGAACACGATAGACATTGCCATCCACCGCCGCTACTGGCAAGCCGAAGGCGATGCTTCCGATGGCCGCCGCTGTATAGTCACCCACCCCCTTGAGACTACGGATACCCTCATAGGTAGTAGGAAAGCCACCCATCCCGACTATCTGGTGTGCCGCCTGATGAAGGTGTCGTGCCCTTGAATAGTAGCCCAGTCCCTGCCACTCACGTAGCACCTGATCCTCAGTTGCCTCAGCCAGTTGCTCCACGGTGGGCCAACGGTGCATGAACCGCTCCCAATATGCCATGCCTTGCTGGATGCGTGTTTGTTGGAGGATGATTTCCGACAGCCAAATGGCATAGGGGTCGCATGTGTTCCGCCACGGCAGTTCACGGGCATGGATTTCAAACCATCTCAACAGGGAGGAAGAAAGTTCATCATTCATAGTTCACAGTTCATAGTTGTGGGGAATGGGATATATTGGATATACGGAATGGGTTATTGTGTAATGTGTTGCAAAATTACTATAAAAAATGAAGGAAATTGCAGAAATTTAACTAATTTTGCAGCCAATTAGCATACAGTCATTGATAGAATAGCATCCAGACATTGATAGAGAAGCATATTGTACTTGAAGACATCGACCCAGTGGTCTTTTATGGCGTCAACAACGTTCACCTTCAGATGGTGAAATCGTTGTTTCCTAAGTTGCGCATTGTAGCGAGAGGCAATGTCCTCAGAGTGCTTGGTGATGACGATGAGATGGAGCGCTTTGAAGACAACATTGAGACGATGCGAAAGCATGTGGAACGCTTCAACACCATCAATGAAGAAGACATCCTCGACATCATCAAAGGCCGCAAGACAAAAGCCGAGAGCGTGAAGGGTGTAATTGTCTACAGCATCTCCGGCCGTCCCATCAAAAGCCGCAGTGCCAACCAGCAGCTGCTCATCGACCTATACGACAGCTGCGATATGGTGTTTGCCGAGGGTCCTGCCGGCACGGGCAAGACCTATCTGAGCATCGCCCTTGCGGTGAAGGCCTTGAAGGAGAAGACAGCAAAGAAAATCATCCTGAGCCGTCCCGCCGTGGAAGCTGGCGAGAAGTTAGGTTTCCTCCCCGGTGACATGAAGGACAAGATCGATCCCTATTTGCAGCCCCTTTACGATGCCCTTGAGGACATGATTCCCCCCAGCAAACTCCAGGAGATGATGGAGAAGCGCATCATCCAGATAGCCCCTCTCGCCTTCATGAGAGGGCGCACCCTCAGCGACGCTGTCGTCATCCTCGACGAGGCGCAGAACACCACCGCCGCCCAGATACGCATGTTCCTGACCCGAATGGGCTGGAACACAAAGATGATCATCACCGGCGACCTGACCCAGATTGACCTTCCCCGAGGTCAGCGCAGCGGTCTGAGCGAGGCCCTTGAATTGCTGAGCGACATCGAGGGCATCGGTTTTGTGAGGATGGACAAGAAAGACATTGTACGGCACAAACTCGTCACCCGCATCGTCAATGCGTACGAAACCCACGACAAGGCGCACGGGAAAGAAGAGGCCTACTAACAACGATCAACAAGTATTTACAGAATACAAGAATAAAAGATGAAAGCATTAACCAGAACAGACTTCGCAGGACAGACCAGTGTTTACCATGGCAAGGTGCGTGATGTGTACACCATCAACGACGACCTGATGGTGATGGTCGCCACCGACCGCATTTCCGCCTTCGACGTGATTTTGCCCAAGGGCATCCCTTTCAAAGGCCAAGTGCTCAACCAGATTGCCGCCAAGTTTCTTGACAGCACGAGTGACATCTGCCCCAACTGGAAACTCGGCACGCCCGACCCGATGGTGACCGTGGGCCTGAAATGTGAAGGTTTCCGTGTGGAGATGATCATCCGCTCTATCCTCACAGGTTCGGCATGGCGTGCCTACAAGGACGGTTGCCGTGAACTATGCGGTGTGGCACTTCCCGACGGAATGGTTGAGAACCAACGTTTCCCGGAGCCCATCATCACCCCCACCACCAAGGCCGACGAGGGTCACGACATGAACATATCCCGTGAGGAGATTATTAGTGAGGGACTAGTGTCAGCAGAAGACTACGCCGTGATGGAAGACTATACACGCCGGCTTTTTTCCCGCGGTCAGGAGATTGCCGCCCGTCATGGTCTGATCCTGGTGGACACCAAATACGAGTTTGGCAAGCGCGACGGCAAAGTGTATCTCATTGATGAGATCCACACCCCCGACAGCAGCCGATACTTCTATGCTGACGGCTATGAGGAAAAACTTGCTGCCGGCGAGCCCCAGCGCCAACTTTCCAAGGAGTTTGTACGCCAATGGCTCATCGAGCACGGGTTCATGAACGAGCCAGGTCAGGAGATGCCTGTCATCACCGACGAATACGCCGAGAGCGTCAGCGAGCGCTATATCGAACTCTACGAGCACATCACCGGCGAGACTTTCGTGAAAAGTACCGCAGAGGGCGACCTAGCCGCCCGCATTGAGAAGAATGTGAGCGACTATCTTGCCACTCTCGGATAGGAATGTACGAGCAGGAGAAAATCAAGCCCTACGGCGGGGACGGAGCAAAAGGCGAGCAGGTCGAGCAGATGTTCGATGCCATCGCCTCTCGCTATGATACGCTCAACCACTGGATGTCGCTCGACATCGACCGGCGTTGGCGCCGCAAGGCCATCAGTCAGTTGGCGCCCTATTCTCCAAAGGAGATTTTGGACATCGCCACAGGTACCGGTGACTTCGCTATCCAAACCGCCAAGATGCTCCGCCCCACCCGGCTGGTGGGTGCCGACATCTCCGAGGGCATGATGGAGATTGGGCGACAGAAGGTAGCCCGCGAGCAGTTGGACGGCATCATCTCATTCGCCAAGGAAGACTGCATGCAACTGTCGTATGCCGATGCGAGTTTCGACGCTGTGACCGCTGCTTTCGGCATCCGCAACTTCGCCGACCTCGACCAGGGTCTGAGAGAGATGTGCCGCGTGCTCCGACCCGGCGGGCACCTGAGCATCGTGGAGCTCACCCACCCCACCCGCTTCCCGATGAAGCAGTTGTTCAAGATCTACAGCCACACCATCCTTCCCGCATACGGCAGGTTGGTTTCAAGAGACAAACGAGCCTATCGCTACCTGACCGCCACCATTGAGGCATTTCCCCAGGGAGAGGCGATGATGGATATCCTCCAAAAAGCCGGATTCAAGTCGGCCTCCTTCCAGCGCCTCACTTTTGGCATTTGCACGATGTATATGGCGGAAAAGTAAAATGGAGGTGAGGGGTGAGAAGTGAGAAGTGAGAGGTGAGAGATATGATGATGAGAGTGAAAGATAACAGACAATAATATCAACTGAAAATGGAAAAGTACGGACTGATAGGGTATCCACTCGGACACTCGTTCTCTATTGGTTATTTCAACGAGAAATTCCAAAACGAGGGCATAGATGCCGAATATGTGAATTTCGAGATACCCCAGATAGACATGCTTTCTGAGGTCATCGCCTCGAACCCTGACCTGATGGGGCTCAATGTTACCATCCCTTACAAGGAAAAAGTAATCAGCTACCTTGACTACGTCAGTCCGGAGGCGCGTACCATCGGTGCTGTGAACGTCATCAGTGTCATCCACAAGAACAAGCGTGTCACCCTGAAGGGCTACAACAGCGACGTAATAGGTTTCACAAAAAGCATCAAGCCCATGCTGGAACCGTTTCACAAAAAGGCCCTGATCCTTGGTACTGGCGGAGCCTCCAAAGCCATTGACTTTGGTCTGCGCTCCCTGGGCCTAGAGACCGTCTTTGTAAGCCGTTTCGACCGTCCAGGCACCATCCGCTATGATCGGATTACAGGAGACGATGTCCGTGAGTACAACGTAATTGTGAACTGCACTCCTTGCGGCATGTTCCCTCACACCAATGAATGTCCCCTGCTGCCATACGAGGCGATGGACAGCCACAATTTGCTCTACGACCTCATCTACAACCCCGACGAGACGATGTTCATGCACAAGGGTGCAGAGCGGGGAGCCACCGTGGTGAACGGCCTTGAAATGCTGTTGCTGCAAGCCTTCGCCAGTTGGGAGTTTTGGCATAACCGATAACTGAAAAAGCTGAAGAAATGGAATCCAACAAGAGCAACCGCTATATGATGCGTGGTGTGTCGGCCGCCAAGGAAGATGTCCACAGTGCCATCAAAAATATCGACAAGGGCCTTTATCCAAAAGCCTTCTGCAAAATCATCCCCGACATTTTGGGTGGCAACCCCGACTATTGCAACATCATGCATGCCGACGGAGCCGGTACCAAGTCATCACTGGCCTACATGTATTGGAAAGAGACAGGCGACCTGAGCGTGTGGAAAGGCATCGCCCAGGATGCCATCGTAATGAACACCGACGACCTGCTCTGCGTAGGCGCAGTGGACAACATCTTGGTATCCAGCACAATAGGGCGCAATAAGAACCTCATCCCAGGAGAGGTTATCTCCGCCATCATCAACGGTACCGATGAACTGCTGGCAGAGATGCGCGAGATGGGCATTGGCATCTGGCCCACTGGTGGCGAGACCGCCGACGTGGGCGACCTGGTGCGCACCATCATCGTCGATTCCACCGTCACCTGCCGCATGCGGCGCAGCGATGTCATCGACAATGCAAACATCCGCCCCGGCGACGTCATCGTTGGACTCTCCTCCACAGGTCAGGCGACATACGAGAAACGATACAACGGTGGCATGGGCAGCAATGGTCTGACCTCCGCCCGCCACGACGTTTTTGCCAGATATCTCGCAGAGCGGTTCCCCGAGAGCTACGACCCAGCTGTTCCCGAAGAGTTGGTATATAGCGGTATCAAGCGGCTGACGGATGCCGTGAAAGGCGTGCCTCTCGACGCCGGTCAGTTGGTGCTCTCCCCCACTCGCACCTACGCCCCTGTCATCAAACGCATCCTCGACCTTCACCGCGCCGACATCCACGGCATGGTGCACTGCACGGGTGGTGCTCAGACCAAGGTACTGCATTTCGTGAACGACAACTGCCATGTGGTGAAGGACAACCTCTTCGATGTGCCTCCCCTCTTCCGTCTGATTCAGGAAGCCAGCGGCACTGATTGGCGCGAGATGTATCAGGTGTTCAACATGGGTCACCGCATGGAAATCTACGTTGCTCCCGAAATGGCTGATGCCATCATCGCCATCTCCAAGTCAATTGACATCGATGCCCAGGTGGTGGGACACATCGAAGAAGGCTCCAAAAGCCTTACGATCCAATCAGAGTACGGAGAATTTAACTATTAAAAAGCAATCAAGTCTCATGAAACGGTTCACCCTTTTCATATGTATTGGCAGTGTTATACTATTGATAATCAATCTATTCATGGTATACTACAACTGGAGCCATGATTTATCCATATGGAGTCATGTCCTTCTAAGCATCGCCATGCTTGCCACAGCCTATTCATCATACATATCATACAAGAAATACAAATAAATGGACAAC
>CAMZHP010000042.1 GCA_947306845.1 uncultured Prevotellaceae bacterium | reverse complement strand
ATGGCAAATATAAGCATTAAATCTCAGAAAATCACTCCTTTCGGTGGAATTTTTCGAGAGGCCAAAAATAACTTTTGACGGCAAATCGGCAGCCAGAATGCAAAGTTGCGGATTTTAGGGTATTATAAATGTGATATATTTTAATCAAAAACTACTTTATTCTTTTCACACCATTTTTCATTGTGTTTTTGCATGAGAATTTGAGAATTCACTATGGTGGTATTCGTAAAAAGGACAAAATAAAATTGGGTACATAAAACACACGACCGCGGAGCGGTCAAAATTAATGAACAATTACATGGTAATTCGCGTTTCTTTTTTTTCACATATAATGACCACGAATAGACCATGAATTTTTCATGAATTGTTTTCAACCACGGATCTTCACGAATTTCCACGAATAATAATTCAACACAGAAGTACAAAGACACAGAGTATTTTATCCCGAATTAGCGAATTTGAGAATTTATGAGCACCAAATAATTCGATAATTCGACAATTCGTGAGAAATTTAAAGTCCCGAATTAGCGAATTTGAGAATTGGTGAGCACCAAATAATTCGATAATTCGACAATTCGTGAGAAGACTCCTTTTTATCTTCTCTGAGCAACAAGGCACACACCAACTGAAATGATATGAAGAGAAGTTCAGAAACCTATCAGTTTTTTCAAAACTTGCGGAAGATGATGAGTAAAGAATTATTGTCTCGATGAAGAATGTTTGATTCCTTTTTGTTATCTTTGTGCCGTCAAGATGACCTGAAGAACAGGAGGCGAAGTGATAACTTCTTTAACTACTTAACAACCTGAAAGTTGAGCGAATGCAATACTTGAATTACTAACTTAATATCAACTTATGATGAAAAAATTGTTTTTGGTGATGCTGATGGTGGCAACGTGTGCATGTTTGTCAGCACAGAAAAAAGTGTCGGTCCTTGGTGATTCTTACTCCACTTTTGTTGGGGTCATTCCTTCCAATTATTCGTCCTTCTATCCCAATGACCGAAATGATGTCACGGAGATAGAACAGACCTGGTGGGACCTCTACATCAAGGCCAAGGGCTACGCGTTGGAGAAGAATGACTCGTGGGGTGGCACAACCATCTGCGGCACTGGCTATGGCCGGATGGACACTTCGCGCAGCAACTTTATTTCACGTGTGGACAGCCTGGGCCATCCTGACATCATCTTTGTCTTTGGCGGCACCAACGATGCCTGGGCCAACTCACCCATTGGCGAGTATCAGTACTCGGACTGGACCCAAGAAGATTGCAAGCAATTCCGCCCTGCCCTCGCCTGCCTGATCGACATGCTCCAGAAACGATATCCCGAAGCAGAAATCTGCTTCATCCTGAACTCAGAATTGAAAGAGCCTGTCAACGAGTCCATGCGTGAAGTCTGCAAACACTACAACGTGAAACTCGTTGAACTCCATGATATTGAGAAGCAGAACGGCCATCCGTCCATCAGCGGCATGAAGAGCATCTGCGCCCAGTTGTTGGAAGCCGGCCTTTAAAGCCCCATTCAATTGCCGCAAGTTGAAAGTAGTTAAAGAAGTTAAGTAGTTAAAGAAGTTAAGCCATATGATCCGCGTGTCGTCCCCATTCGACCAAAGCAGTCTCCTCCAAGCAATAAAAGGTAATGGCTTTAACTTCTCAGCGAAGCGATAACTTCTTAACTACTTAACTACTTGCAAGTTGAGCAAATGCGAAACTTGAATAAACGTAGAGTAAGTTGAATTATTCTTTCATCCGAGATGAACCTTTTCACTGGTCGGGGTTCTCGACGTAGCCCTGATATTCGGGGACGAGGTCACCCATCACGGCACTGTAGCTGTCGGTCATGGTGGAAGCGATGTTGGTGCTGCCCTCACCGATTGGATAGATGGGCTGATGCACGGTGATGCTCAGCGGATGCCAGTTGACGAAATGCCAGTCGTTTGTACGTGGCATCACATTGAACGAGCCGTTGATGGTGATGGGCACGACAGGCAGCTGCAACTCATCGGCGAGCATGAAAGCCCCACGTGTGAAATGCCCCATGTGGCCAGTGAAAGTGCGCGCGCCCTCAGGGAACACCATCAGCGACACCCCCTCCTTGAGAATCTCACGCGCCTGGTCGTAACTGGCCTTGATGCGTTTGGGCCCCCGCTTGTCGATGATGATCTGGTGGGAAGACTTGCAGGCTGTTCCCACAAATGGAATCTTGAGTATCTGATGCTTCATCATCCATCGGATGTTGCGTCCCAGGAAGCCATAGATGAGAAAGATATCAAAAGCGCCCTGATGGTTGGCGACGAAGACGTATGATTGGTCGCGCTCAAGGATGCCCTTCCCCTCCACCTTGACAGGCAGCAGGAAAATTCTCACGATAAGCCATCCCCACCACTTGCCCGGATAATAGCCCCAGAACTTGCCACCTCCGAGCGCACAGCCTATGATGATCATCAGAGAGATGACAATAGACCAAATCACCACCACAGGCACACATACGACCAATTGATACAGACGATACAGATATTTCATATAATGATTCTTTTATTTAGATTGCTTATGAAGGGTGAGGAGCACCACCTCACCTGTGACATTGAACCGCAGAGGAATGAGGGCACCCAGTCCGCGTGACACATAGAGATGTTTTCCATCGCGCTCATACATCCCATCATCCTCTGGGAACATAACTGTTGTAGTCATCCCCAGCAAGCGCACCTGTCCTCCATGCGTATGTCCGCTCAGTGTAAGTTGCGATTGGGTGTAAGGGAGAACATATTTGCGCCATACAAAAGGATCGTGGGCCAACATGATGGTAAACACCCCCGAAGGTATTCCCTCAACCGTCTTTTCCCAGATGGCAAAACCATGGTCCATGCCATCCTCCTCGTTGCCTTCCATACCAGCCAGCACGATGCTGTCGCCCCCATGCCGGAGCAACGTATGCTCGTTCATCAGCAGGCGCCACCCCATCTGACGCTGGAGGTCCTGTGTACGGGCCTCATTGGCGAGTTTCTCCTCACGGGTGCCACCCTGATATTTGGAATAGTCGTGGTTGCCCAGAATAGAGAAGATTCCGTCGGGAGCGGAGAGGCGAGACAGTTCTGGTAGACATTCTTCTATCTCGTCAGGACCCACGTTCTGCAAGTCACCCAAGAAAAAGATAACATCAGGATTCATGGCATTGAGACTGTCGATGGCATTCCTCAGCACATAGGCATCCTTGCCCGTATAGTTGCCTACATGGGCATCCGACCACAAAGCAATGCGGTAACCGTCAAATCCGTCGGGCAAATCCACAGAAACATATTCCACCCTGTTTACCTCAAACTTGTTGAAACCTACAGTGGAGCCATAAATGGTGATGTATGCAGATAAGGCACCGAGGGCGACGCCAACAGGTATGCCCCAGTTTCGTTTGCCCTTCATGAAGTTTCTGAGCATACGTCCTGCCCAGTCGGCCACCATCAGCAAGAATTTGGGCATGATGAACACACCCAGCACCCACAGATAGATATTGAGCGGTGTTTGGGGATGCGGTGTGAAGTCGCGTGTCATCGCCAACAGACAGGTGGCAGCAAGCATCAGCGCTGTCTGCATCCACCATATCAAGGCCAACCATCGTCTGCCGCACAAACGGGGTCTCACCCACCGCCGGTAGATATAAATATCCGGCAGCAGGATCATGAAGACGAACAACGGAAATGCCCTAGCTATCATTTGATGGTTGTTTTGATCATATTCGATGCAAGAAATTTACGAGCCACTGCGACAGGTATGCCACGCCGTGAGGCATAGTCAGTCAACTGATCGTCGCCAATTTTTCCGACGTTGAAATAACGGGCCTGGGGATGTGCCAGCATCAGTCCCGACACCGAGGCATGAGGCCGCATTGCTCCATTTTCCGTCAGCCGTATGCCTATCTCACTCATGCCGATGAGACGTTCGAGCAAGAAGTTCAGGCTGGTGTCGGGCAACGAAGGATAGCCCACAGCAGGGCGGATGCCCTGAAATGCCTCTGCATGGAGTTGCGCCATCGTGAGTCGCTCATCAGGCGCATATCCCCATAAGCAGCGTCTCACCTGTTCGTGGAGGCACTCTGCCGTCGCCTCCGCCAACCTGTCGGCCAGAGTCTGCGCCAACATACGCAAATAGGGGTCGTCAGCATACGCCGTCTCCATCAGATGGTCGACCGTGGTAGCAAATACCCCCACCCTATCAGTCATGCCCTGCTCGCGCGGTCTGACGAAGTCTGCCAGGCACATGCAGGCACCGGTTGTCGGATCGGGCTGTTGTTGCCGCAGCATCGGAAGACGCATGTCACCCACTAGGAGGTCATCCCCCTCGCTGTTGGCATCATACAGTCCCACCACAGCGTGGGTGTGGTATGCAGAAGCCCACTCCCTCAGCAGATGGTCAGCATCCTGTCTCAGTTGGTTGCGCTCTCCCTGTGGTTGGCCATTCATTTGCCACGCATGGTCGAAATAGAGCCAGTTGATGTATGGCTCCACCTCTGAGACTGCATAGTGGATAACCTCACGCATGGTTGTCATGATGGCGGAAGGTGACTGCCTCACCACGGCTTCTGCTGTCGAAACGGCCCTGGTTGAATATATGCCGGCCATTGCAGAACGTGTGCTCCACACGCCAGTTGAATGTATGCCCCATCAGAGGGCTCCATCCACAACGGCTCTGTATTTCATCCTCTGTCACCGTCCATTTACAGTCTGGTCGCACGATGACGATATCTGCCTTATACCCCACACGGAGGAAGCCTCGTCGGTCAATCTCGAAGAGGCGGGCAGGATGGTTGCACATCAGCCGCACCACCTGAGGCAATGTCAGTACCCCCTCGTCCACCAGTTGCAGCATACAGGGAAGGGAGAACTGCACCATCGGCATGCCCGAAGCAGCCTTTCTGCATCCCCCCTCTTTCTCACTCAGAAGATGTGGGGCATGGTCGGTGCCCACGGTAGTGATGGTGCCATCAGCCACAGCACGGCGCAGTGCCTGTCTGTCAGCATCCGTCTTGACCGACGGATTGCATTTGATGAGTGTTCCCTTCTCAGCATAGTCTGCTTCAGAGAACATCAGATGGGCAACGACCGCCTCACCAGTGATGGCCGGCAGCTGCCCATCCTTGGCTTTGGGGAGCAAAGAAAGCTCAAGTGCCGTGGAGAGGTGTGCCAGATGAAGTCGGGCTCCATATTGAGAGGCCAAGTCAACTGCTTTTGACGAGGAGGCCCAACAAGCTTCCGCGGAACGGATCTGCGGATGCATCGCCACCGGCGGATCATCACCGCATCGGCTGACGGCTTCCGCCATCGCCTGGGATATCTTTTCAGTATCCTCGCAATGAGCCATAATGGGCAGGCTGATCCTGCTGAAAATGCGTCTGAGCGATTCCTCACGGTCGACCAGCATATTGCCTGTGGACGACCCCATGAAGAGTTTGATTCCCGGGATGCTATGCGGATCGGCAGCCTCAAGGATTTCTATATTGTCATTGGTGGCACCAAGGAAGAAAGCATAGTTGACATGGCTGCTCTCCCTGGCGCGGCTCATCTTGTCACGCCAAGCCTCAGCCGTGACCGTCTGAGGTACGGTATTGGGCATGTCAAAAAAAGTGGTCACGCCTCCGTATGCCGCAGCCCTGCTCTCACTGGCGATGTCTGCCTTCCGGGTGAGTCCTGGCTCACGGAAATGGACATGGGTGTCGATGACCCCAGGAATGACAGCACACCCTGCGGCATCTATGCACTCGTCATAGTCTCCGCAGGGTGTATCAATGCCTTCATATATGCCACTGATAATATCATCTTGTGTTGTCAGGTGACCATGAAAGGACCGGCCTTCATCAACAATCGTGGCGTTCGTGATCAGTATTCTCATCACAGAAAATCATTTCTGGTCGGCGGCCTTGCTCTCCTCTGCCGATTGATCGGCATCGGCAGGTGCTGCCATCTCTTTGGGAGTGGGAGCCTCAGGCTGAGCTTCCTGTGCCGGCGCAGGAGCAGGAGCAGGAGAGGCTCCTGGAGCAACCTCTAGCCCGTTTTGCACATTCTGGATGTAATTGGCGGCATTCAGATATTCCTTCACATACGGGTCTTCCTTGAAACTGTCAGAGGCCTTGCTCATGATTTCCACCACCCATGGGAACATCTGCGGCACCTGCTGTGCCTGGGTGACCAGCATGAAGATGCCCGGTCCGAGAATATTGTCGAAATTATCCTCGATGGAATGAGTCACCAGTGTGTCTATCCTCATGTTGATCTGCTGATTGGCACGTGAGAGTCTTGGGATGACCTCATTCATGTCCTCACCATCCATAAAGGCAATGTTGTATTCATGCTCAAGATCCTGCAACTGCACGTTCAGGCTGTCAAGGCTCTTTACAAACCGGTAGAGCTTGTCATTATGCGGTGTGCCGCCCCATTCACTGCGTGCCTTGTTGAGTTTCACCTGAATATCTCCTTTCTCAAGGACAATCGGTAGCGGAACATTGGCATCGCTCACCACGAGGAAAGCAATTCGCACACTATCGGTACTGCCCGAGAATCCGAATTTCCCGTGCACCACCTCAGTGGAATCAATCGACTTGTATTCTCCGTTGATTCTTGTTCTCAGGTACATCATCCTGCTGTCAAGTCCCGATATGTCGGAGGAACCTTCGATATTATAAGACACGCCACAGGATGCCAGCGACATCAGGGCCAACAGGAACATTGCGATAGAGAGAGACTTCTTCATTCTATAATTAGGTCTTCTGAACATTGATAGCACAAAAATAACATCAATAATTGACGTAATGAAAAAAACGGTTGAAAAACGGTTGAATCCATCTTCTTTTTAGCGTTTTTTCAGTCTTTTTGCAATTCATTAGAAATTCGGTGCGAGGAATACAGCTGCAAGAATGCACCTGCCAGAATCAGCATCACCCATTTGTTGTAGAAGTAGGCGATATAGGTCTGCCAGGACATAAAACGGGCAAGAAAACGATAGTGAGTATCGACCAGTGAAAGTCCTGCAAGGATAAAGAACACCCCTGAGGCGACCATGATTTTGCGCAGCCGGCGGACGGTCATGTTGTCACCATCGTAGCGCTGTTGCCACTGCATGGAGACGAAGGCAATGGTGCCTGCCAGAAATACCCATGAGAAAATCTCCGGATGCCACAAAAAAGCGCAGCATCCCGCTCCTGCTGCCATCAGTATGCCGCCCATCAACATTACGACGGTCTGTATTCTATTGAGCTGTCTCATTGTTTTCTTCCTCTGCTATCTCGTCGCTGAACACATAGATATCCTCATCGGCAGCTTTCATGAAATAACGCTCACGGGCAATCTTACGGATGGCCTCGGGGTCACGCTCCAACTCAGCCAACCTCAGTGAATCGTGTACGAAACGAGCCTCCTGCTTCTCAATCTCATCCTCCAGGCCCGATATCTGACGGGCATAGCGATAGCGTTGCAGCATGCTGTTCTCACCGATGACTGTGATGAGCAGTGTGCCGAGAATGAAGACAATCACATACTTGAATTTGCTCAAGTACCTCAAAAACTGCTTTCCTAATTTCATTTACATTTCCTCAATTCTAATCTTGAGTTGCAAATTTAGCGCAAATCCTACGGATTACAAAATAAAAATAGAATATTTTTTCGGAGTTTGGGAGTTTGGGAAGTTTTGGGAGTTTGGGAGCTTAGGAGTGTAGGAGTTTGGGAGTGTAGGAGTTTAGACAATACTCCTTTTAAGAATGCATGCGACATCGCAACTATGAATTATGAATTATGAACTATGAACTCCCCTCCCCCATCGGTAGATATCAGGGATTATCAGGATGGGCGATGTAAGGACGATGATCCATACCCAGTCGAGGGCGGTCAGTGGCGCCACCTTGAAGAACCCGCTCGCAAAGTTGACGATGAAGATCTGACCGATCAGGATGACGGCGACAACCAGCAAGAAACCGGAACTGTAGTTCTTCTCCCAGGAGCCGGGTTTGAGAATGAAGTCGTGCACGTCAAGAATAAGGCTTCTTCCACTGCGGAAATACTTGGCGTTGAAGATGTTCCAGAACTGCATCATGACAAAGACTGAGAAGAACACACCCAGTTCGTAAGGACTCATGTGCTGTTTGCTCTTGGTCATGTCGGTGAATCCGACAATGAACTCCCTGAGCATGTCACCGTCGAGGAGCATGGCAACACCCGACCCCGTCGCTTCGCTGATGTCACGATGCCACAGCAACTGCCAGAGTCCGAAGAGGAAGACGAAGAAAGCCAACCCGACGATGACGATGCGCTTCATCATCTGCCGGTCGATGATATGTGCCTTGGGACTCCTCGGCTTTTTGTTCATCACACGCTCATCCGGCGGCAAGGCCGACAGCGCCATGGCGGCGAAAGTATCCATGATGAGGTTCACCCACAGCATCTGGGTGACATTGAGCGGGGAGTCGAGTCCCATAAAAGCACCCGTCAGCACGATGAGGCACGCACAGATGTTGATGGTCATCTGGAACAGCAAGAAACGCTGGATGTTGAGATAAAGCGACCGCCCCCAAAGGATGGCCTTGTTGATGCTGGCAAATGAGTTGTCGATGATGGTGATGTCGCTGGCTTCCTTGGCACGCGCTGTCCCATCACCCATCGAGAGCCCCACCTGCGCTTTCTTGAGTGCCAGCGCATCATTGGTGCCGTCACCGGTCACCGCCACCACATGGTTGAGTTCCTGCAGCAGTGCGACGAGCCTTGCCTTGTCTGCGGGTCTTGCGCGTGAGAGTACTTTCAGTTTGGGCAACACGTCTTTTTTCAGTTGCTCATCACTCATGGCTGCGAATTCAGCTCCTGTGAGCGATTCCAAGGGATCATCCTCACTCATAATGCCCGTCTCGCGGGCTATCTCATTGGCTGTGAGCGCGACATCGCCCGTCACCATGATGACCCTGACACCTGCTTTCCGACAAGTGTCAACGGCTGCGGGCACATCTTCCCGGACAGGGTCTGCCATGCCTACAAAACCGATGAACTGAAGGGGATGCTTTTCTCCTTCGACGATTTTCTGACAGGCAAAACCCAATGTGCGCCTGCCGATGGCCTGAAGGGCTTCCAAATGCTCACGCACCTCTTCCTCAGTATGGTTTCCTGCGATGCCGTCGCACATGGCCAGCACGATCTCCGGAGCACCTTTTACGAACTTCCATGTCTGTCCGTCTGACGAGTCGGTCACCACGGTGACCATGTGTTTGGTCTCTGGTGTGAATGCCTCCTGACTGACGATGGAACACCGTTCACGGAGTGGCAAGTAATCGATGTCCTTACGCCGGTTGAGCCAATAGAGCAACGCACCTTCCGTGGGATTTCCCACCGTGCGGGGTTTCCCGTTGGGCCGGATGGCAAGTTCTGCGGTGGAATTGGCGGCGATGCCAAGGGCGAAGAGGTGGAGGTCCACATAGATATCACTATCATCCAATACACGGAGCTTGTTCTTGGTCAGCGTGCCTGTCTTGTCAGTACACACCACGGTGGCAGCCCCCATCGTCTCGCAGGCATGGAGCCGGCGCACCAAGTTGTTCTCTTTCAGCATCTTGCGCATGCTCAATGCCATGCTGATGGTGACGCTCATCGGCAGCCCCTCGGGCACTGCCACCACGATGAGTGTGACGGCGAGCAGGATGGAGTCGAGCGTGAACACGACCAAGTCCATCAGGTCGGTGTTGTTCTGCGTGTTGCCATCAAAGAAGAAGTAGTACAGCAACCTTCCCACTACGATGAGGGCTGCTACGATATAACTGGCATGAGTGATCCACAGACCGAGTGCCCCGAGTTGCTTGTTGAGCGGTGTCTCCACCTGCTTTTCCTCATGGAGGCTCTTTTCTCCCTTTCCCTCTTCGGTCTCTGTGCCCACTGCGGTGACGCGATAGAGACAATGCCCCTCGATGACGATGCTTCCCCTCAGCAGGAAATCCTGAGGATAGGCGGTCTGCTGGTCGCCTTCCTGTTCTGGCTCCGCTGTCTTTCGGGTGAACATCTCTCCGGTGAAGGCACTCTCATCGACACGCAGCGACTGGGCGGAAAGGATTTCTCCGTCGGCAGGCACCTCATCGCCGTTCTCCAGTCTGACGACATCGCCCACCACCACGTCGCACCGTTTCACCTGAAACATCTGCGGTCGGTCCTTGCTTCTGTCGGCACCGGCTGGCCACCGCAGCACCTTCACCATCCGCTCATCCTTTTTCTGATTGAGCAAATCAAACTCGCGGTCGGCTTTCACCTCAAAGATGAAGCCGATGCCGGTAGCCAGCATCAGCGCCATAAACACACCCGATGGTTCCATCATCGTCACCCATGAACGGTCTGCCCTGAAAATCTCATAGAGCGACACACTCACGGAGAAGACGAAGACCACAAGCAGCACGATAATCAGCGGGTCCTTGAATTTCCGTAGGTATCCTTTCCACAGGGGTTCCTTCTCGGGCTGAGGTATAATGTTGAGTCCCTCTCCGTCTGTCACCTCTGGTGACCCCTGCTCCAAACATATTTTTCTGTAGTCTAGTTTCATCGCACAGTCATGAAATACGACGCGAAGTTATAAAAAATATCTCATCCCTCAAAATTTCGCCTGTATAATTCAGAATTAATGGAGCACACCATGATGCGCCGTTTTTTAATTTTCAACACAAAGTTACAGAGGCACAGAGATTATTAAAGCATTACACCTAATCACTCTTCTGAAACCAGAGTAATCAGCTATCTATACCAGAGTAATCAGCCATCTGAAGCAGGAGTAATCAGGCTCCCCCTCTAAGATTAGAGGGGGTTGGGGGGCGTTGACCCTACATAGAGGACTCTTTTTTTACCTTTTTTACGAACGCCTTGGCGTTTTTTAGCTTCGCTGATTTTTTGTCGTGACTCGGCATAACTGATGCAAAGCATCGCTCTGCTCTCGCTACTTAAAAAAATCGCAAGCTTCAGCGTTTGCCGAATGTCATCCAAAATGTTTTTCTTCTTTTTTCCTAAGCGGAGCGGTTTTTGATCTTCTCTCCTTTTCTGACAAGTATCAACTTGCGGAATCAGAATGAACATATAATTACCATATAATATCCCATTAATTCTTTAATCTCTGTACCTCTGTAACTCTATGTTGAAAAATCTTGAAAGCCTTGAGATACATTTATTTTTTAACTACCGGGCGGACACTTCGTCCATAGCAGCGGTAGTCTTCTTTCGTATCCATGCCGTTCGAATCACTGAAGAAGTAGTAGGCGTTGTACAACTTCGACGAGGACTGTGTGGATAACCAATAGTATGCGTTTGATCCAAAATTGAAACGGTTGGTGTTTCTAAAGTAGCCCGCCGCTGGCAAGAAGATGCTGGCATCATTGGTCTTACTGGTGAACTTTACTCCATTGACACCATCCACCGTCGTCCTTTCGTAGGTGCAGTTGTTTATCAATTCATCTAACTGCTCTTTTGACGGCATCACCCATGAGCCGCCCCACTTCACATGGGCCACATCATACTCCGTACCGGCGATATCGCTGCCGAGGTCGTGGCAACCTCCTTGCCAGCCGTCGTCACAATGAATGTATGTTCTCCAGTCATAGTTCCAACTCGGCGTTCTTTTCGTCTCTGTCTCGCCCCAGGCGTAGTAGCCGCCATAGTTGGTAGGACTTTGATACTCAGGAAAGTCCGTATCCATGTTGCAACATGCCCACTTCGTGCCGGAGGGCAGCCCAAGGTCAATCAGGTGTGGGTGATGGTCGTCGGGGCAGGCGCGATAAGATGGAGATGATGAATAACATTCCACCATGACCAGAACCTCTACAAACCTCATAGTCAGCACATCCTTAATGGTCACCTTGGCCTCGCCGATGGTCAGGCCAGTGAGAGTGACAACCGAACCGTTGAGCGTCGCCGTAACCACACCGGGGTTGGATGATATGACTTCGTATTCATCATAGCCGCCCGCGATATCAATCGTGGCAGTGCCATATACGAACATGGAGACGGCCGTCGGACTGACAGAGAAAGGGGTGTAACCATTCAGGATGAGATTCACCTCCATCATCACATCGGCTACAGTAACCTTTCCGTCCCGGTTGGCATCACCCGAAAGATAGATCTGTAAGTTCTGTGCATGGATGATGGTAGCCATGAGCATCAACACAAAAATGGATAATAACTTTTTCATATCTGGTATAGTTTCGATGATCAGCAAAGTTTATCAATTATCATTTTTGTCAGGTCCGACAACCGGACGGACACTTTGACCGACATAGCGGCCGCCACCGCTCAAGCGGGCTATTTCTGAATTGAAGTAGAGGTCGTAGGCACCTGACGTGTTCTGCGTGGACGACCAATAATTGCCTGACGATATAGAGACGAGGCCATATTCGTTACGCCAGCCCTCCGCTGGCAAAAAAATGCTGGCACCATTGGATCCTGTGAATAATCTCCCATTAATACCGTTTTGGGCTGTCCAAGTCGAAGTGCAGTTGTTTATCAATTCGTCTTGCTGCTCTTTTGACGGCATCACCCATGAGCCGCCCCATTTCACATGGGCCACGTCGTACTGCGTGCCGGCGATATCACTGCCGAGGTCGTGGTAGGTTGCTTGGGTACCGTCACAATGGATGTAACTTCTCCAACTATACTTTATCTTGGTTTCCGTCTCACCCCAGGCGTAGTAGCCACCAAAACTGGTGGGAATTTGATTCTCAGGATGGTCACCGTCCACATTGCAGCACGCCCACTTCGTACCAGAGGGCAGACCGAGGTCAATCAAGTGCGGATGGTGATCATCGGGACAGGCAAGGTAGGAGGGGGATGACGGATATCCCACCTGGACCGGTATCTCCAAAAATCTCATGGTCTGCATATCCTTGACAGTCACTTTGGCATCGCCGTTGGCCACAGCATTGAGGGTGATGACCGAACCGCTGAGCGACGCCGTAACCACATTGGTGTTGGAAGATATGACTTCGTATTCATTTTGCCTGTCCACGATACCAATCGTGATGGTGCCATCTGCGAACATGGTGACGGACGTCTGGCTGGCGAAGAGAGGAGGTGTACCATTCAGGATGACATTTACCACCATCATGGCATCAGCAACAGTGACCCTCCCGTCCCGGTTGAAATCCCCCAACTTGTAGTTGTTCTGAGCATGGGTTGTAATGGCCATGAGCATCACCATAAAAATGGATAATAACTTTCTCATATCTGTTACAATTGTAGTTATCGTTTTGGTTTCAGCGAAGTTATCAGGCATCATTGAGATGCCTAGAATTGTGCAAATATAGCATTTTTCCATGATAGTTCCAATAGTGTTTCAGAATTAATGGAAAATTAAGTGGGACATTACATGATAATTATTTGACAAAAAGAACTTTCACACGAATAACCACGAATTTTTCACAAATTATTTTCCAACACAGAGATACAAAGGTACAGAGATTATTAAAGCATTACTCCTGATTACTTATCTGAAACAAGAGTAATCAACCATCTGAAACAAGAGTAATCAGGCATCTGAAGCAGGAGTAATCAACCATCTGAAACAAGAGTAATCAGCCGTCTGAAGCAGGAGTAATCAGGCTCCCCCTCTAAGATTAGAGGGGGTTGGGGGGCGTTGACCCTACATAGAGGACTCTTTTTTTACCTTTTTTACGAACGCCTTGGCGTTTTTTAGCTTCGCTGATTTTTTGTCGTGACTCGGCATAACTGATGCAAAGCATCGCTCTGCTCTCGCTACTTAAAAAAATCGCAAGCTTCAGCGTTTGCCGAATGTCATCCAAAATGTTTTTCTTCTTTTTTCCTAAGCGGAGCGGTTTTTGATCTTCTCTCCTTTTCTGACAAGTATCAACTTGCGGAATCAGAATGAACATATAATTACCATATAATATCCCATTAATTCTTTAATCTCTGTACCTCTGTAACTCTATGTTGAAAAATCTTGAAAGCCTTGAGATACATTTATTTTTTAACTACCGGGCGGACACTTCGTCCATAGCAGCGGTAGTCTTCTTTCGTATCCATGCCGTTCGAATCACTGAAGAAGTAGTAGGCGTTGTACAACTTCGACGAGGACTGTGTGGATAACCAATAGTATGCGTTTGATCCAAAATTGAAACGGTTGGTGTTTCTAAAGTAGCCCGCCGCTGGCAAGAAGATGCTGGCATCATTGGTCTTACTGGTGAACTTTACTCCATTGACACCATCCACCGTCGTCCTTTCGTAGGTGCAGTTGTTTATCAATTCATCTAACTGCTCTTTTGACGGCATCACCCATGAGCCGCCCCACTTCACATGGGCCACATCATACTCCGTACCGGCGATATCGCTGCCGAGGTCGTGGCAACCTCCTTGCCAGCCGTCGTCACAATGAATGTATGTTCTCCAGTCATAGTTCCAACTCGGCGTTCTTTTCGTCTCTGTCTCGCCCCAGGCGTAGTAGCCGCCATAGTTGGTAGGACTTTGATACTCAGGAAAGTCCGTATCCATGTTGCAACATGCCCACTTCGTGCCGGAGGGCAGCCCAAGGTCAATCAGGTGTGGGTGATGGTCGTCGGGGCAGGCGCGATAAGATGGAGATGATGAATAACATTCCACCATGACCAGAACCTCTACAAACCTCATAGTCAGCACATCCTTAATGGTCACCTTGGCCTCGCCGATGGTCAGGCCAGTGAGAGTGACAACCGAACCGTTGAGCGTCGCCGTAACCACACCGGGGTTGGATGATATGACTTCGTATTCATCATAGCCGCCCGCGATATCAATCGTGGCAGTGCCATATACGAACATGGAGACGGCCGTCGGACTGACAGAGAAAGGGGTGTAACCATTCAGGATGAGATTCACCTCCATCATCACATCGGCTACAGTAACCTTTCCGTCCCGGTTGGCATCACCCGAAAGATAGATCTGTAAGTTCTGTGCATGGATGATGGTAGCCATGAGCATCAACACAAAAATGGATAATAACTTTTTCATATCTGGTATAGTTTCGATGATCAGCAAAGTTTATCAATTATCATTTTTGTCAGGTCCGACAACCGGACGGACACTTTGACCGACATAGCGGCCGCCACCGCTCAAGCGGGCTATTTCTGAATTGAAGTAGAGGTCGTAGGCACCTGACGTGTTCTGCGTGGACGACCAATAATTGCCTGACGATATAGAGACGAGGCCATATTCGTTACGCCAGCCCTCCGCTGGCAAAAAAATGCTGGCACCATTGGATCCTGTGAATAATCTCCCATTAATACCGTTTTGGGCTGTCCAAGTCGAAGTGCAGTTGTTTATCAATTCGTCTTGCTGCTCTTTTGACGGCATCACCCATGAGCCGCCCCATTTCACATGGGCCACGTCGTACTGCGTGCCGGCGATATCACTGCCGAGGTCGTGGTAGGTTGCTTGGGTACCGTCACAATGGATGTAACTTCTCCAACTATACTTTATCTTGGTTTCCGTCTCACCCCAGGCGTAGTAGCCACCAAAACTGGTGGGAATTTGATTCTCAGGATGGTCACCGTCCACATTGCAGCACGCCCACTTCGTACCAGAGGGCAGACCGAGGTCAATCAAGTGCGGATGGTGATCATCGGGACAGGCAAGGTAGGAGGGGGATGACGGATATCCCACCTGGACCGGTATCTCCAAAAATCTCATGGTCTGCATATCCTTGACAGTCACTTTGGCATCGCCGTTGGCCACAGCATTGAGGGTGATGACCGAACCGCTGAGCGACGCCGTAACCACATTGGTGTTGGAAGATATGACTTCGTATTCATTTTGCCTGTCCACGATACCAATCGTGATGGTGCCATCTGCGAACATGGTGACGGACGTCTGGCTGGCGAAGAGAGGAGGTGTACCATTCAGGATGACATTTACCACCATCATGGCATCAGCAACAGTGACCCTCCCGTCCCGGTTGAAATCCCCCAACTTGTAGTTGTTCTGAGCATGGGTTGTAATGGCCATGAGCATCACCATAAAAATGGATAATAACTTTCTCATATCTGTTACAAT